>JBILYK010000029.1:0-36093 GCA_044377735.1 Paracoccaceae bacterium
AATGGTCGCTTGGCCCCGCCGATGGCGCGGCGCTGCGTTTTACGCTTGTGCAGGCCGCGTTCTCGGCGCTGGTCTCATGCCTTTTGGCCATTCCACTGGCCCGCGCATTGGCGCGCCGCCGCTTTGCCGGACGGAGGCTGTTGATTCGGCTCCTTGCAGCCCCCTTCCTTTTGCCGGTGGTGGTCGCCGTTCTGGGCCTTTTGGCAGTCTTTGGCCGTGCAGGGCCAGTGAATGCTACCCTGGCCAGCCTTGGCCTGCCGCCCCTGTCGATCTTTGGCCTGCATGGTGTGGTGCTGGCCCATGTCTTTCTGAACATGCCCCTCGCCACCCGAATGATCCTGCAAGGCTGGCAGGCCATCCCGGCCGAGCGCTTTCGTCTGGCCGAGGCGTTGGGCATGCCCCCTGTAGCCCAGTTCCACCACATTGAGGCCCCCATGCTGCGCGGCGTTCTGCCCGGTGCACTGGCCACGATCTTCCTTTTGTGCCTGACAAGCTTTGCCGTGGCGCTGACCCTTGGTGGCGGCCCCAGCGCTTCGACCATCGAGTTATCGATCTATCAGGCCCTGCGGTTTGAATTTGACCTTGGCCGCGCGGCCCTTTTGGCCGCGCTCCAGTTTGCGCTCTGTGCAGCCGTCACATTGGCTACGCTGCGGCTGACCACAGGCGCGGTGTTCGGCCCGGGGCTGGGGCGAACGCTTGATATCCCTGCGCCACAGGGATGGCGGCGTGGGGCCGATGGCCTCGTCATCTTCTTGGCCACCGCCTTTCTTCTTGGGCCGGTTATCAGCGTTACCCTTCGCGGGCTGCCCGGACTGACCGAACTGCCGGCGGGTGTCTGGCCCGCTCTCGCCCGGTCCTTGGCGGTGGCCATCGGTTCGGCCTTATTGGCCAGTGCCATCGCACTGACCTTGGCCCTTGCCGTCGCGCGCGGCCAAGGCTGGCTGGAACTGACCGCCATGCTGCCGCTTTCCGCGTCAGGTCTGGTGATCGGAACAGGGCTGTTCTTGGCAGTCCATCCCAGCATCCAGCCGGAAACCCTTGCCCTTGCTGTGACTTTGGCCGTCAATGCTGCCATTGCGCTGCCCTATCTCTTTCGCCTTTTACTGCCCGAAACTCGCGCGCTTTTGGCCGATTACGGGCGGCTGTCGGACAGTCTTGGCCTTGCGGGTCCGTCTCGCCTGCGCCTGATAACCCTGCCGCGCCTTGCCCGGCCCTTGGGCTTTGGCGCTGGGCTGGCCGCAGCCTTGTCGATGGGCGATCTGGGGGTCATCGCGCTTTTTGCCTCGGAGCGGAGCGAGACTCTGCCGCTCTTGATCCAGCGCCTGATGGGCGCCTACCGGATGGAGGCCGCCGCCGGGGCAGCGCTCGTCTTGGTCAGCACCAGCTTTGCCCTGTTCTGGGCCTTTGACAGATGGGGAACCTCACGTGCTGCGGCTTGAACATCTTGATATCCGGCAAGAGGGTTTTCGCCTGACCGCTGACTGGCAGGTGGCCAAGGGTGCCAAAGTGGCCGTCATCGGCCCTTCGGGCGCGGGCAAATCCACACTTCTCATGGCACTGGCCGGGTTTGTGGCCCATAGCGGGCGCGTCACGTGGCAGGGGCAGGATCTGGCTAGGCTCTCCCCCGGCACGCGGCCGCTGTCGATCCTGTTTCAGGACCAGAACCTGTTTCCCCATTTGACGCTTGCGCAGAACCTTGGCCTTGGGCTTTCACCGCGCTTGCAACTGACCGCCGCCGATCACGCGCGCATCGAGACCACCCTTGCGCGCGTCGGCCTTGGCGGCATGGGAAGCCGCAAACCCGCGCAGCTCTCGGGCGGCCAGCTGGGCCGCGCGGCGCTGGCCCGCGCCCTGCTCCGCGCCCGGCCGATCCTTTTGCTGGACGAACCCTTTGCAGCCCTTGGCCCCGCACTCAAGGCGGAAATGCTGGATCTGGTCACCGAAACCGCCAACGAAACCGGCGCCACCGTGCTGATGGTCACGCATGACCCCGCCGATGCCCGCCGCTTTGCCGACCTGACCGTGCTGGTGGCAGATGGCGTGGCCGCCGAGCCGATGCCCACCGCCGCGCTTTTCGCAAACCCACCTTCGGCGCTGCGCGATTACCTCGGGGCTTGAACGCAAAACCCCCGCCACAAAGGGCGGGGGTTCAGCATCTAATACTTAAGGCCACTCAGGCGTGCTTCTTGCCTTTGACGCCAGCCCAAAGCCGCTTGTTCGACAGGTAAAGCAACGAGGTCAGCAGGACCAAGAAGATCACAGCCACAAAGCCGGTCTGCTTGCGCGCCATCATATGCGGCTCGGCAGCCCACATCAGGAAGGCGGCCACGTCTTCGGACATCTGCGACAATGTGGCAGGCGTGCCGTCGGCATAGGTCACCTGATCATCCGACAAGGGCGGCGGCATCGAAATCCAGCCACCCGTAAAGGCGTGGTTCTCGTAGAAGGTCGTGCCAGCTTCTTCCTTTTCCTCACCGGTGTAGCCGGTCAGAATCGAATACGCGTGCTCAGCCCCGCCCATACCGCGGAACAACTGGTTCATACCGGTGCCATAAGGACCGCTGAACCCAGCCCGCGCCTTGGCCATCATTGAAAGGTCAGGCGCGCCCGCCCCGGTGTTGGCCGGGAAGTTGTCGCTGTCCTTGGCTTCACGCTCTTCACCGGTCTCTTTGTCGATAACCGAGTAGTTCTTGGCATAGGCACGAACCTGATCGGCCGGCAGATGCGGGCCGCCCTCATCCGCAAGCGTGCGGATGGGGACATATTTCAGGCCATGGCAGCCCGAGCATGACTCGGTGAACACCTGAAGGCCGCGCTGCAACTGCATCTGGTCATAGGTGCCGAAGGGACCCTCAAAGCTAAAGTCGACATCCTCGGTGTAGGTTGCCCCGCCCGCGGCCATGGCCACGCCCGAGGACAAGACCAGTGCAGAGACGGCGCTGATTGCGATTTTGCGAAACATCTTGGTCAGTTCCTTTCCGTCACTCACTCGGCCGCGCCGGGATAGTGGGCGTTGAAATCTTCCTCGATCGTCGCCGGGATCGGCAGCGGCTTTTCAAGCACACCCAGAAGCGGCAGGATCACGAGGAAATAGGCGAACCAGTAGGCCGAGGCGATCAGCGAGATCGTGGCATACGGCTCTTCGGCAGGCATGGCGCCAACCCACATCAGCACGACAAAGTCGATGACCAACAGCCAGAACCACGCCTTGAACTTGGGACGATAGCGCCCCGAGCGCACCGACGAGGTGTCCAGCCACGGCACGATCGCCATGACGGCAATCGCACCGAACATCGCCAAAACGCCGAAGAACTTGGCGTCCACGATGCCGAAAGTCAGCCATTCCACCGCGATCACCACCCAAACATCAGCGGTGAAGGCGCGCAGAATTGCGTAGAACGGCAAGAAATACCATTCCGGCACGATGTGGGCAGGCGTAACCAGCGGGTTTGCTTCGATGTAGTTGTCGGGGTGGCCCAGATAGTTGGGCATAAATCCGACAACGGCAAAGAAGATCGCAAGGATCAGCGCCAGTGCGACCATATCTTTGATCACGTAGTAGGGCCAGAAAGGTACGGTATCTTTCGCGGCTTCTTCCTTGGACCCACGGCGCACATCAACACCCGTGGGGTTGTTGTTGCCAGTGGTGTGGAAGGCCCAGATGTGAACGGCCACCAAAGCAGCAATCACGAAGGGCAGCAGATAGTGAAGCGAGAAGAAGCGGTTCAGCGTGGCATTGTCCACGGCCGGGCCGCCCAAAAGCCATTCCTGAATGACCGGGCCGACGCCGGGGATCGCACCGAACAGACCGGTGATCACCGTGGCACCCCAGAACGACATCTGGCCCCAAGGCAGAACATAACCCATGAATGCCGTCGCCATCATCAGTATGTAAATGACAATACCGATGATCCATGTCACCTCACGCGGGGCTTTGTAGCTGCCATAGTACAAGCCGCGGAAGATGTGGAGATAAACCGCAAAGAAGAACAGCGATGCGCCGTTCATGTGCAGATAGCGGATCATGTGCCCGCCGTTCACGTTGCGCATGATGTGCTCGATCGAGGCAAAGGCCATATCGACATGCGGGGTGTAGTGCATGACCAGCACGATGCCGGTGATGATTTGCAACGCAAGGCAAAACGTCAGAACGATGCCCCAGATCCACATCCAATTCAGGTTTTTTGGAGTAGGGAATGTCAAAGTATCATATGCCAAGCCAACAATCGGCAGGCGCGTGTGCAGCCAGGTTTGAAAGCCCGGCTTGGGTTCATAATGGTCATGCGGAATACCGGTCATCTGGTGTGCTCCTCAGCCCAGCTTGATTGTTGATTCGTCTTCGAACGCGGCAACTGGAACGTCCAAGTTGCGCGGAGCAGGCCCTTTGCGGATGCGGCCAGCGGTGTCGTAGTGCGACCCGTGGCAAGGACAGAACCAGCCGCCAAACTCACCGGCACCATCGCCAATCGGCACGCAGCCCAGATGGGTGCAGACGCCGATCATGACCAGCCACTCACCCGGCTCGTCCAGCGTGCGGTTCGCATCGCTTGCATCAGCCTCAGGTTTGTTTGCGTTTTCGGACCGGGTGTCCATCAGATCGGTCAGCGCCACGGCGCGGGCGGCCTCGATCTCTTCGGGGCTGCGGCGGCGAATGAACACCGGCTTGCCACGCCACTTCACGGTCAGTTGTGTGCCAACCTCGACACCGGAAACATCGACGAAAATCGACGCCAAGGCGCGGGTATCAGCCGAGGGGTTCATCTGATTGACCAGCGGCCAGACCGCTGCGCCAGTGGCAACAGCGCCGGCCCCGGCGGTTGCGTAATACAGGAAATCCCTGCGGGTGCCTGCGTCATTCTCTGCGTGGGACACGAGATCTTCTCCCTTCCAAGGCCGCCGCAATGCGACCCATATACCGATGCGGCCGCAGTTTCCCGCAGCCTCGCCGGGCGGGTTGTAGACAAGGATTTTTGCGCCGTCCAGCGGTCAAAGGAGCGCAGGGGGGGCAGATTTTCTCTTTTATTGCCCGGCAGGGCTTGCAAAGCGGCCCGCCCTGTCCAGTGGCCCCTTAGACAGGCCGTGTCAAAACCATGGATGAACGCGCCGAAAACGCCTGCTCCCAAGCCGCCAGCCGTGGCCGATCTTGCCGCCAATCCCGATCAGCGTGGCGGAAATCCAGATAACCCAGCGCCACGGCAACCGCGACATGGGCCATGGTCAAGCGGCCCTCCAAGAGCACCATCCCGCGCGCCTCGATCGCATCCAGCGCCCGTGCGGCCTTGGCCCACTGGCCTTCAACCCAAGGGGCAAAGCGCATCGCCTCTGGCCGAAGACGCGCCTCATAGACCATCAGTAGCGCCGCCTCGAGTATGCCATCCGCCGTCGCCTCAAGCGTCAGCACCGGCCAAAGCTTTGTTCCTGCGGGATAAAGCCCTTTACCTGACAGATCGTCCAAATAGCGGCAGATCACCCGGCTGTCATAGATCGCGGCCGCGCCATCTTCGGGGATCAGCGCAGGGATCTTGCCCAAGGGGTTCTGGTCCAAGGGCATAGAGCCGGGGTCCAAAGGGCTACCCGCCACGGTCTGCACCTGCACCCGGTCAGCCAGACCCGATTCGTGAATCAGCACCATGACCTTACGGCCAAAGGGCGTCGTCGGAGACGTAAACAGCTGCATGTTATCCTCGCGCGTGATCTGCCTTTCAGACAATCCCGGCGGAGCGGCCCCGTCAAGCCGGGTCGCATGGTGGTTTTATCGCGCGGTTTTTGGCCTGAGCCTTCTTACTGCCAGGGCCTTCGATCATTCTGCGCAGATGGTCGGCAAGAACGCCGACATCGCCGGGATGCAAGATCGACAGATGCGTGCCGGGCAGATCATGTATCTTTCCCGCCCCCGCGCGACCGAGGCCAACCCAAGCGCCGTCGCAAGCCCCATCCCACGATCCGTTTGCCGCGTCACGCCAAACACTGACCGCTAACCTTACTCACGTTCTCGCTCAAACCGCCCTTAAGCCGGGCTTGGCCCTAATGGCCATGATACTGGCATTGAAGGCGGTCGATCCTGTGGCGCGTGGCGGGCGATTTCAAGACAAATGCCGCAGACCTGCGCCTTTAGCAGCCGCAAATTTTGCGAGTAAGAAGCCTTCGCTTTTTCTATTCTGCACGCTAGATGGTGCGCAAAGAGGGACATATCATGCTCAACGATCCGCTGTTTATCGTCGCCGCCATCGCCAGCCTTGTCGTTCTGGTCATTCTGATGATCGGCATCGGCGGCTTTGCAAAAGGGGGCGAGTTTAACCGCAAACACGCCAACCGCGTGATGCGCTGGCGTCTTGGCGCGCAGTTTGTGGCGGTGATCTTGATCGTGTCCTTCGCCTATTTGCGCAGCCGGGGAGGCAACTGATGGTCGTTCTGTCAAAAATCTATACGAAAACTGGGGATGCGGGCGAAACCGCGCTGGGCAACGGGGCGCGCGTCGCCAAACATTCCACCCGCGTCTCGGCCTATGGCACGGTGGATGAAACCAACGCCACTGTGGGCCTTGCACGCCAATACGCCACCGGCGACATGGATGCGGCCCTTGCACGCATTTCGAACGACCTCTTTGATCTTGGTGCCGATCTGTGCACGCCTGACATGCACATGGATGCAACCTTGTCTTATACCCCGCTGCGGATGATTTCGGGCCAAGTCGAACGGCTCGAGCGTGAGATCGACGTCATGAATGACAAGCTGACCCCGTTGCGCAGCTTTATCCTGCCGGGCGGGTCCGCCTTGGCCACACAGATGCACCTGTGCCGCACCGTTTGCCGCCGCGCCGAACGTCTGGTGGTGGAGCTTGCGACGATGGAAGAGGTGAACGCCGACGCGGTCAAATACCTCAACCGGCTGTCGGATTGGTTCTTTGTCGCGGGCCGAATTGCCAACAACGATGGCAAGGATGACGTGCTCTGGGTGCCCGGCCTTACCCGCTGATCGGCTTTACCGCTCAATACACGGCGTCTCGTCGCCCTTTCCTGTCGCATTTGCACTGTTGTCCGTGTGCGGGAATCGGTATTAGCCCATCCAAGAGCTTGAATTGGCCGTCGTGGCCACTATTGGGAGATTCTGCCGATGAAGGTCCTGGTGCCTGTCAAACGTGTGATCGACTACAACGTGAAGGTTCGCGTGAAGGCGGACGGTTCCGGTGTCGATCTTGCGAACGTGAAAATGTCGATGAACCCCTTTGACGAGATTGCCGTCGAAGAGGCGATCCGGCTTAAGGAAAAGGGCGTGGCGACAGAAGTCGTTGTCGTCTCGATTGGTGTGAAGCAGGCGCAGGAAACTCTGCGCACTGCGCTCGCCATGGGCGCGGATCGCGCCATCCTGATCGAAGCCACCGCCGACGTGCAAACCGATATCGAGCCTTTGACCGTGGCCAAGCTATTGGCCGCTGTGGTCAAGGAAGAAGCGCCGGGCATCGTTTTGTGCGGCAAGCAGGCCATCGACAATGACATGAACGCCACTGGCCAGATGCTGGCAGCCCTTCTGGGCTGGTCGCAGGCCACCTTCGTGTCGGAACTCAAGATCGACGGCGACAAGGCTGTGGTGACCCGTGAAGTGGACGGCGGCCTGCAGTCGATCTCGGTCAAGATGCCGACCATCGTGACGGTCGATCTGCGTCTGAACGAGCCGCGCTATGCGTCCTTGCCGAACATCATGAAAGCCAAGGCCAAGCCTTTGGCGACCAAGACCCCGGCCGATTACGGCGTTGACGTTGCGCCGCGCCTGACTGTGGTCAAGACCACCGAACCCGCAGGCCGCAAGGCTGGCGTCAAGGTTGGCTCGGTGGAAGAACTGATTGCAAAACTCAAAGACGAAGCAGGGGTGATCTGATGGCCGTTCTTCTTCTTGCCGATGTGAATGGCGACCAACTGGCAACCGATGCGGTGGCCAAGGCGCTGACCGCTGTGAAATCCTTGGGTGAAGTGCACCTTCTGGTGGCTGGCCCGGCTTCGGCTGCCGCCGAAGCGGCCAAGCTTGAAGGTGCCTCCAAGGTGCTGCACGCCGAAGACGCGGGCCACGGCCTTGCTGAATCTTTGGCCGATTTGGTCGTTGGTTTGGCCGGTGGCTACAGCCACATCGCCGCACCTGCGACCGCGTTTTCGAAGAACGTGCTGCCCCGCGTGGCCGCTCTTCTTGACGTGATGGTGCTGTCGGACGTCACCGCTGTGATCGACGGCGACACCTTCGAGCGCCCGATCTATGCCGGCAACGCGATCCAGACCGTGAAATCAGGTGATGCAAAGAAAGTCTTCACCGTGCGAACCGCAGCTTTCGCGGCGGCGGGCATGGGTGGCTCGGCATCGGTTGAGACGGTTGCACCGAAAGCCTCGGCTCTGTCCACGTGGGTCGAAGACCGCGTCGCCGCCTCTGACCGGCCTGAGCTGACCTCGGCCAAGGTCGTGGTGTCGGGTGGCCGTGGTGTCGGGTCGAAGGAATCCTTCGATTTGATCGAAGGTCTGGCTGACAAGCTGGGCGCTGCCGTCGGTGCCTCGCGCGCCGCTGTGGACTCTGGCTATGCTCCGAACGACTGGCAGGTTGGCCAGACCGGCAAGGTCGTCGCGCCGCAGCTTTATGTCGCCGTCGGCATATCGGGCGCGATCCAGCACCTTGCGGGGATGAAGGATTCGAAAATCATCGTCGCGATCAACAAAGACGAAGAAGCGCCGATCTTCCAGGTGGCCGATTATGGCCTCGTGGCCGACCTCTTCGCCGCTGTCCCGGAAATGACCGGCAAGCTCTAGGGGCGAAACCTGCTTTCATCTGTGCAGCGGGTGCCTTCGGGCGCCCGTTTGCATGAAAGAGGCAGCATATCCAGCCCCTGCATCCGCCCTGCCGTCAGCGCGGCCATGTCGGTCTGCCCCACCGCGACGAACTACGGCAACTGGCGCAGGGAGAACCTTTGCGGCATCCGCCCGCCCTGACCCTTGGGCTACCTGACACACCCTATGCTAGCCCCCCGCTTGCCCTGCGCGCCAATCTCGCCCGCAGAAATGGCCACAGGCAATCAGCCCACCCGCTCAGATCATCTGGCGTAGCACTGGCACAAGCCGTTTGGCCAATTCGTAATGCACCGCAGGCCCGGGAAAACGTGCGGCGGCCGGTGCCTCCAGCGGACCAAAGGCCATGCCCTCGGCTCCCTTGGCCCGCGCGACCGCACTGGGCACCATCTCGACATAGGTGGTTGCCAAAGGTCTCACCGCCGCCACCATCTCTCGGTCGACCAGCATCGGCTCCCCGCTTAGATCGGCGCGCTTGCTGGGGTTGGGCGGCGGCACATCGGCGAGCCACAACAACACCGTTGGACTGCGGACCTGCCCCAACAGATCTTTCATCCGCGCCACCCATGCGCTGCGCAGCTCTTCGGCCAGCACCTCAAACCGATCCGCCGAATGGCTTTGCAGGACATGTACCAAATGCCGGGTAAAGCTGAACTCGGTGAAATCCACCTGCCGAAACAGCGCCCGCAACAAGGGCGTTGGCCCAGTGAACCGGTCATTGCGGCGTGGATGCACCGAGTAATACCGGTTCGTCAGGTTCTGCGCCCCGGTGATCTGCACCACGCAGGCCGCCGCCTGCGACACTGTCTCAAGCAAGGTGTCTTCACGCACAAACACCTCAGGCCCGGCATTCACGCAGCCGAAATTGGCCACCTGCACATCCAGCATTTCCTCCAAAAGGTCGGGAAACGGTGTTGGAATGAACTTCCCATAGGTCTCTGACCCGCCCAGACAAGCCACAAACGGCTTTCTCAGATCGGCCTTCGGCCCCCGAAACAGAATCCGCGAACCGGCATAGCTGCACGGTGAATAGTCAAGCGCCCCCGCGCCCGGAAAGGCATAGGCCATATCACACACCCAAGTTTTGTCACACCCGATGCCAGATTGACCGATTCCCCTTACCAACCCGCTAAACTTTGCATTTGCTTGAAATACCATGAGTTTTGCTGGCCTTGCCCCCAAGGGCAGCCCCGGCCTATTGTGGGGGGGTAACGCAAGAGGTCAGTATGGATATCCGGACTGTCGGGATCGTCGGCGCAGGTCAGATGGGCAATGGCATTGCCCATGTCTTCGCCCTGTCAGGATATGAGGTGCTCTTGAACGACATCTCGGATGACGGGCTGAAACGCGCCGTCGCGACCATTGACAAAAATCTCGAACGGCAGGCGTCGCGCGGCAAGATCACCGAAGCCGCCCGCACCGAGGCGATGGCGCGCATCAAGACCACACTTGCGCTCCCTGATCTGGGGGCTTGTGATTTGATCATCGAGGCGGCGACCGAAAAGGAAGCCGTCAAGAATCAGATCTTTGAAACGCTCGCGCCGCATCTGGCGCCACAGACGATCCTGACCTCGAACACCTCTTCAATCTCGATTACCCGTCTCGCCTCACGCACTGACCGGCCCGAACGCTTTATGGGGTTCCACTTCATGAACCCCGTGCCGGTGATGCAACTGGTCGAACTGATTCGCGGCATCGCGACCGATGCGCAGACCTATGACACGCTGCTGGCCGTGGTTGGCCGATTGGGCAAGACCGCCGCCAGCGCGGAGGATTACCCCGCCTTCATCGTTAACCGCATCCTGATCCCGATGATCAACGAGGCAGTCTATGCGCTTTATGAAGGCGTGGGAAATGTGCAGTCCATCGATCGGGCGTTGAAGCTAGGGGCCAATCACCCGATGGGCCCGCTGGAATTGGCCGATTTCATCGGCCTGGACACCTGCCTTGCCATCATGAACGTGCTGCACGAAGGGCTGGCCGATACCAAGTATCGCCCCTGCCCACTGCTCACAAAATATGTCGAAGCGGGTTGGCTTGGCCGCAAGACTCAGCGCGGATTTTACGATTACCGGGGCGAGACGCCGGTTCCAACGCGCTAACTCCTCGCTCGCTTCGCGTCTCGTCGTGGTGTCCCGACGAGCGTCTGAAAGACGACGAGGAGGGCGTGTTACCTGCCCAAGTCCAGCGTGCGCTGACGCAGCCACGCCAAGAATCCGCGCGGGTTTCCTTCCCATTTTTCCAGCTCGCTGGCTGGAATGGGGTCACCCACAAAGGGGCGCTGAGGTTTGAACAGGGCGCGCTTGATCTCATACAACAGCAGACCCTGCCGCAACGTGTCTGACAGCTGATTGGCGATCTGGAACATCCGGCTGTTCTGGCCGGTGAAATGCATCGGCACGATGGTCGCCCCGGAAGAGCGCACGATCTTATGGGTAAAGACGTTCCACTCCGCCTCAATCGCAGGGCCCCACCAGCCTTTCGACATCGCCACCTTGCCGGCCGGAAACAGCACGATCACGCCGCCCGCCTTCAGATGCTTCATCGTCTCATCCCGCATCTGCAACCCCAGCTCGCGGGCGTTTTCCTCATGCGGGAAGGGGACCGGGATCATGAATTCCTCAACCTCGGGAATTCCGGTCAAGAGACTGCGGGTCAAGATCTTGAAATCCGACCGCACCCGGTTGACCAGTTCGGCCATCACCATGCCATCCACAAGCCCGTGGGGATGATTGGCGACGATCACCAAGGGGCCGGTCGCAGGAATCCGGGCGACCTCCTCCTGTGGGGTTTCAATGCGAATACCCATATGGTTGATCGCCTTGGGCCAGAACGGTGCCCCAAAGGGCGCACCTGACTTTTCAAAATTGCGGATCAGACGCAAAAGCTGCACTTTCGCCGTCATCCACTCCAAGGTGCGGATCGTGCTGGCCTTGACGGGGCTTTTGAACGTCCCCGCATAGGACAGCCGGCGCATGTCATACTGACGTTCGACCTTGGGCATTTGCCCGGTCAGAACGGCGGCGCTGGCCTTGTCTGTATGCGGCGTGTCGGTCACGAACCTATGCCTTCCCGTTGGCGTCCAACCTTAGCGATCTTCGCCAAAGCGGTTGGCCACCAAAGCCTCAAGCGAGCGCGCAAGATCGCTGGCCTGCGTGCCACTTGTCCGAACCTCAATAGAGGTTCCGCGCGAGGCTGCCAACATCAAAAGACCCATGATCGAGTCGCCTGAAACGGTCATCCCGTCCTTCGACACCTCGGCCGTCGCGTCATGAGCCTCAACCACTTCGACGAACTTGGCTGAGGCGCGGGCATGCAGCCCCTTTTCGTTGACGATTTTCAGGATCTGCCCAGTCATGGCGCGTCGCCCCCTCCCAGATCGAGGCTATTGATATACTTGCGGCCTGCGTCCAGCGCCGCGGCCACCGCCTCGGCCACGGGCAGGTCGCGCGACTTGGCCAGCTTGATCAGCATCGGCAGGTTGGCCCCGTAAACAATGCACCGTCCCGCCCCCGCGCAGGCCATCAAGCACAGGTTTGAAGGCGAGCCGCCGAACATGTCCGTCACCAGAACCACGCCATTGCCCGTATCTACCTCATCGGTGGCGCGGCAGATCTCAGCCTGTTTTTGAGCACGGTCATGGTCATCTTCGATCATGATGGCGCGGATCGCCGTTTGCGGCCCAACGACATGTTCAATCGCAGCGAGATACTCGCGCGCCAGCCCGCCATGTGCGACGATCACGATGCCGATCACGCGCCAATCACCCCAATTTTCCGGCCGAGGCATCAACTGCCCGGCGTTCCAGTTCCCGATGCCGTTTTGACACCGCCCAGCCTGCTTCCGCAAGGACCTTGCTCAGTTTTTCTGCAACTGCAACTGACCGATGCTGCCCGCCAGTGCAACCGAAACCAATCGACAGATGCGCTTTACCCTCGGCCAGATGCGCCGGAAGCAGCATCAACAAAAGCCCCGTAACCCGATCAATGAATTCGGCAAATCGGGGATCGGCGTAGATATGGCTGGCAACCTGGGGATCGCGCCCATCTTGCTGTCGTAAAGCGGGGTCCCAGTAAGGGTTTCGCAGAAAGCGGCAGTCGAACACCATGTCCAATCCACGTGGCAGCCCGCGCTTGTAGCTGAAGGACTGCACCGAAACCGCCATCAGCGCGGTTGCCCCTTTGCGGAACCAGCCATGGATCTCGGCCTTCAGATCGTGCGGCGACATCTCGGTGGTGTCGATCAGATGATCGGCCCGGACCCGGATCGGCTGCAAAAGGTCAATCTCGCGGGTGATGCCTTCAGCCGGGGTTTCACCTAAGGCCAAAGGATGGCGCCGTTTCGTCTGACTGTAGCGGTTGATCAAGGTGTCCGGCGCGCAATCCAGATACAAAAGCTCCAACCCTACCCGTGGATCGCGCGTCAGCGTGTCGATCAACTCGATCAGGGCCGTCGCGCTAAAGTCGCGGTTGCGCACGTCAATGCCAAGGGCGATGGGATGATCCAGCGTCGGCCCGTCAATCAGATGCGGCACCAAAGACAAGGGCAAGTTGTCGATGACCTCATAGCCGATGTCTTCCAGCGCATGAATCGCCGTCGAGCGCCCCGCCCCGGAGGGGCCGGTGACCAGAACCAGCCGGTGCTCCTGCTGTACTGCGTCGGTCTCTTTTGTCACAGGCCAGCTTCCCTTTAGGCACGCCTTCCATGGGCCAGGTAGCACATGAGCGAAGCTGGAAGATGGGATGCCTCGGACGAATAGGCAAGGGCGCAGGTGATGCTACAGAGCGTAACATGGCGTTCTGGCGGCAAGCGTTCGGTTTCGCGCTGCGCCAGATCGATCACCAGCGCCAACTCAGCCTCTGGTACAGCTGGGGCGTTGAGCAATCCGACAAAGCGCGCCTCAATCAAGCCTGACAGCTGGGCCGGCGCGCGGGCAAGAAGCCGATTGCCCTGTGCCCAGATCAGGGTTTGGTCATCGCTCACCAGATCGGCGCCCAGGGCCATCATCTGCAAGGCCAGCGCTGACTTGCCGGCCCCTGACGGACCAAGGATCAAAAGTCCACGACCGCGATGGGCGACGCAACTGGCGTGCAAAAGCAGGTCAGGCCCAACGGGGCCGGTCACACCGGCAGACCCACCACAAAACGAGCGCCGAGCGGTTCGGACGTTGGATCGGCATTGGTGGGGCGAATATTTTCAGCCCAGATCACACCGCCATGTGCCTCGACGATTTGCTTCGAGATCGACAGGCCGAGACCCGAGTTGTTGCCGAAATGATTGGCCGGTCGGTCAGAATAGAACCGCTTGAACACCTGGTTCAGCGCCTGATCAGGAATGCCGGGACCGGTATCTTCAACAACGATCAGCATCCGGTTTTCGCGCCGCCGTGTCCAGACCCGCACCGCATCACCATCGTCACAAAATGAGATGGCATTGCTGATAAGGTTGACGAACACCTGCGCCAGACGCCCTTCAAGCCCACGGATGGTAATCGGTTCAGCCGGGAAATCGGTGATGAACTCTACCCCTTTTTCCGAAGCCTGCTGACCAAGGAAATCGCACAGGTTGGTCAAGGTTGTGACAAGATTGAACTCTTCTTCCTCTTCCTTGACAAGTTCACTGTCCAGCCGTGAGGCGTTGGAAATATCGCTGACCAGGCGGTCAAGGCGACGAACGTCATGATCGATCACATCCAACAGCTTTTCGCGATGCTCTTCTTTCTTGATCATCCGCAAAGAGCCGACGGCCGAGCGCAACGAGGCCAGCGGGTTCTTGATTTCGTGGCTGACATCGGCGGCAAACTGTTCGTTGGCGTCGATCCGGTCATAAAGTGCGGCCACCATACCTCGCATCGCCACAGAGAGGCGACCGATCTCATCCGGCCGTGCCGCAAGATCGGGAATGCGGATCCGACCAGGTGTCATCTTGCGTGCATCACGGTCACGACCCAACTCAGCGGCAGCGGCAAGATCAGACAGCGGGTTGGCAATGGTTGAGGCTAGCACGAGGCTGAGGCCGATCGACACCAGCAGCGCAATCACAAACATCTGCAGGATCTGCTCGCGCTCATAGCGCACCAGAAGATCAATCTCGCCTTCGGCCGACGCCAACGCCACCACGCCCAACACCGCCGTGCCCTGTAAAACCGGTGTTGCGACCGAGAAGATCACACCACCCTCCGGGCCCTTGCCTGTAACGGCGTTGGTCTCTCCGGCAAGTGCTTGCACAAACAGACCCCGTGCGAGCGTTGCGCCCGTATCGGGCTGGTTCTGAGCGCGATCGCCACCGATGACCGAGGACACCCCACTCCAGATGGTGTTTAGAAAATCGGTGATCACAGTCGACCGCGGCCGGTCCGGTGCAAGGCTAGGACTCTCTTCGCCAACGGCCTGGGCCACAAGCGCGCCGCTGGGATCGAACAGAAACACCTCAAGGCCGGGGCCAACCGAAACTCCGCCCAAACTGCGTGGCAGGTTACCTTGGGCAGTTTGAAGAGCGCTGACCACATCTGCCACCAGCTGCGCCTCGGTCGCCAAAGCGCGTTCGCGCTGAACGACCAGACTATCGCGGAACGGATTCAGGAACAGCACCCCCGCCACAAGAACCGTCAAAGCCAAGAGGTTAAAAACAATGATTTTTCGCGCCAACGGCGATCGGTTAAGCGAAATCAGGCCACGACGGGCCCGCCCCTCACTGATGGTGGGGTCAACGCCAGCATCGGGCGATTCCCAGTCTTCACCAAGAAGAAGGTTCCCCTCTTTCACCGGCTTGGCACTTCGCATGTCGATCTTGCCTGCCACCGTCATCTTGCGGGTTCATTCTTCGTTATAGCGATAACCGATGCCATAAAGTGTCTCGATCGCCGAGAACTCCTCATCGGCAGAGCGCATCTTTTTGCGCAACCGCTTGATATGGCTGTCGATCGTGCGGTCATCGACATAGACCTGATCGTCATAGGCGACATCCATCAACTGATCGCGCGACTTCACAAAGCCGGGCCGCTGGGCCAATGCCTGCAGCAGCATGAACTCGGTCACGGTCAAGGACACATCCTTGCACTTCCAAGCCACGGAATGGCGCAACGGGTCCATCCGCAGATGGCCACGTTCGATGATCTTGGTCTCTTCACTGACCGCAACCTCGCCTGTTGCAATGGCGTCTTGACGACGCAAGAGCGAGCGGATCCGTTCAACCAGCAACCTCTGGCTAAAGGGTTTTTTGACATAATCATCTGCGCCCATCCGCAGACCCAAGACCTCATCGATCTCATCATCTTTAGAGGTGAGAAAGATCACCGGCATGGTCGTTTTCTGCCGCAATCGTTGCAGCAGATCCATGCCGTCCATCCGGGGCATCTTTATGTCCAGTACCGCCATGTCTGGCATGCGCCGGTTGAATGCGTCGAGGGCCGATTGGCCATCATTGTAGGTTTCAACTTCGAAACCTTCAGCCTCAAGAGTCATTGAAACCGACGTCAGGATATTCCTGTCATCGTCCACGAGGGCGATCCTTGCCATGGTTTGGGCTTCCCTATTCTGCTCGGCTTGCCTGATTTTTGCCACACAATCCCGTTTCCGCGCTCTGGAATCAACCAATATGTGCGAATCACCCCACATATGGCCTCAATTCAACGTCGAAAAATGCCAAGGAATGACTAATTTGCCGCAGTTGTTTCCGA
Source organism: Paracoccaceae bacterium (assembly GCA_044377735.1). Classification (GTDB taxonomy): domain Bacteria; phylum Pseudomonadota; class Alphaproteobacteria; order Rhodobacterales; family Rhodobacteraceae; genus Tabrizicola_A. Next base: position 16,501 of record JBILYK010000029.1, read on the forward strand.
TGGTGTCTATTGGTAGCGCTAATCCTGCGGTGGTTGCGCTAACTGTGCGATTGCGTCCTATTCCCTCCAAAATCACCATGTTATAGGGCGGACATGGGCGCGATTGCCACAGGAACAGGGGCGGCCTATGGCCCGGTCGCCCAATCTCAGACCACCCCGCTTAACCGGCGGAAACGGGAGCTTGCAGGATGACAAATGGACGTGTGAACCCCAAGGCCACGCTTGAGGCGCAAGGCATCACGGGACTGGGCAACGTCTATTACAACTATATCGAGCCTGCTTTGGTCGAGGCCGCCATCGGACGCGGCGAAGGTCGTCTGGGCAAGGGAGGTGCATTCCTGTGCACCACCGGCCAGTTCACCGGCCGTTCGCCGAAAGACAAGTTTGTGGTCCGCACCCCTACGGTGGAAAACACCATCTGGTGGGAAAACAACGCACCGATGACCCCTGATGCCTTTGACCGTCTGCATGCCGACATGCTGGCGCATATGAAGGGGCGCGACTATTTCGTGCAGGATCTGTTTGGTGGGGCGGATCCGGCCTACCGGCTGGACGTGCGCGTGGTGACGGAACTGGCCTGGCACGGCCTGTTCATCCGCCACATGCTGCGCCGTCCCGAGCGCGTCGAGCTTGACAGCTTTACCCCCGATTGGACGATCATCAACTGCCCGACCTTCAAGGCAGACCCTGTCCGCCACGGCTGCCGCACGGAAACCGTGATCGCGCTGAACTTTGACAAAAAGCTGATCTTGATCGGGAACACCGCCTATGCGGGCGAGAACAAGAAATCCGTGTTCACGCTGCTGAACTACCTGCTGCCCGAAAAGGGCGTGATGCCGATGCATTGTTCGGCCAACCATGCGCCGGGCAATGTCAATGAAACGGCGGTGTTCTTTGGCCTTTCCGGCACCGGCAAGACCACCCTTTCCGCGGCCCCGGACCGGATGCTGATTGGCGATGACGAACACGGCTGGTCGGATCGCGGTACCTTCAATTTTGAAGGCGGTTGCTATGCCAAGACCATCAACCTGTCGGCCGAGGCCGAGCCCGAGATCTATGCCACCACCCATAAATTCGCGACTGTGGTGGAAAACATGGTCTACGACCCCGAGACGCTGGAGCTGGACTTCGCCGACAAGTCGCTGACGGAAAACACCCGCTGCGCCTATCCGTTGGACTATATCTCGAACGCGTCGGCCACAGGTTTGGGCGGCATGCCCAAGAATGTCATCATGCTGACCTGCGATGCCTATGGCGTGCTGCCACCCATCGCGCGGCTGACACCGGCGCAGGCGATGTATCACTTCTTGTCTGGCTTCACCTCAAAAACCCCCGGTACCGAACGGGGCGTGGTGGAACCGACCCCCACCTTCTCGACCTGCTTTGGTGCGCCCTTCATGCCGCGCCGGCCGGAAGTCTATGGCAAGCTGTTGCAGGAAAAGATTGCAAAGACCGGGGCCACTTGCTGGCTGGTCAATACCGGCTGGTCGGGTGGGGCGTTTGGCACCGGGCGGCGCATGCCGATCAAGGCCACCCGCGCACTTTTGTCGGCGGCTTTGGATGGTTCGCTGAACAAGGTGGAGTTCCGCAAAGATCAAAATTTTGGCTTTGAAGTGCCCATCGAAGTGCCGGGCGTTGATGCCACCCTTTTGGACCCACGTGCCACTTGGGCCGACAAGGCAGCCTATGACGCGCAGGCGGCCAAGCTGGTCAAGATGTTCTCCGAGAATTTTGGCCAGTATCTGCCCCATATCGATGCTGATGTAAAAGCCGCCGCCATCGGCTAAGCACCCGCTCGTCAAGCGCGTCGTGCACGCCTCGCGGATCTCCCGAAGAGTGCACGGAGTGCTCGAGGAGGGGTCTTAGAGCGCACGCCAGATCAGATTAAGCCCGGTCACGACCAACAGTCCCTGCGTCCAGCGACGAAAGCGGGCTTGGTCCAGCCGGTCTTGCAGCTTTTGCCCCAAAAGCTGACCCACCATCGCGGGCACCACCAGCGCCGCAGAGAACCACAGGTTCGGCCCCGCCATCACCCCGGTCTGCAGATGCGCGCCAAGCAAAACCACCGCGCCAAGGAAAAACACCACCCCCTGCACCCGCACAGTTTCCACCTTATCCGCCCCGATGGACAACAGGTACACAATCAACGGCGGCCCCCAGACTCCTGACACCCCGCCATAAAGCCCACCGACTGCGCCCAGCGCCCATTCAGCCCGGTTGCGATGCTGCAGCTTCAGCGCCAACTTGCGCCCCGAAAGCTGCGCCAAGGCAAAGGCGGTGATCGGCACACCCAAAAGCATCAGGAACAGCCCCTGCGGAATGACCCGCACGAATTGGGCCGAGATGACAATCAGCACCAGCGTCGCGATCAGGAAACGATGATACTTTGTTACGCTTTCCCGCGCCGCGCCCATTCCCTGCCGGGTTGCTTGGCTTATATTGGTCACCAAGGTTGGCAGGATCAGGCCAGCCAGAGCCTGTTCCGGTGCCAGAAAGGCAGAAAAGCTGGAAATCATGATCAAGGGCATGGCAAAGCCCACCGCACCTTTGACAAAGCCCGCGAACAGGGTGATCGCCACAGCAGCCCAAAAGGCCGCAGGCCCAAGACCAAAAATTCCAAAATCCATCGCGCGCCCCGCTGTTTGGCAACGCCATAGCGCGATGCAGGGGCTGCTGCACGGTGAAAAACGGCTGCGACATTTTAGATCGAAACACCACCCCCTTGACGAAAGGATGTTGCGCTGCAGATGCAAAACTTCTAACCCTTTCGCAATCGCAGAATCTGAAGGTATGCCATGGCCCTTGATGCCCGCACCCCCGCCCTTCTTGACGACATCCTGGGTCTGACCGGATCCGCCCTTCCTGAAGTGGAAGCGCTCTTCACCGAGGCGCGCGAAAAGCTGCGTGGCCTGGTCACGGCGAATGGCAAGATCTCAAGTTCGGCACTTGAGGAACATCAGTTCGCCGCCCATGCCTTGGCGTGGCTGGCCACCTATACCGAAGCCCTTCGCCAAACTCAGGCTTGGGGTCTACGCCTGAAGGAACAGGGCAGCTTTGGCGACATGGAGGCGTTGATCGTCCAGATCGCCTTTGGCGAATACCTGACCCAAATCCGTGGCGGCATTCCGATGTCGCAAGGCGAGATGGCCCGGCCGTCTGATCTGGGTATTTCACTGCCTGCACCCGGCGCTGCCGCCTCGCGGCTGATCGCGATGGGCAACACCCATTCGGCACGGGCCGAACTGGTGTCCTTGATGCGCGACAATCAGGGCCGCGCGACCTTTGGCGTCTCGGGTCTGGATGCAGAACTGGAAATGATCCGTGACCAGTTCCGCCGCTATGCCGATGAAAAGGTCATCCCATTTGCCCATGGCTGGCATCTGAAAGACGAACTGATCCCGATGGAGATCATCGACGAGCTCGCCGAAATGGGCGTGTTCGGTTTGACCATTCCGGAAGAATTCGGCGGCTTTGGCCTTTCGAAGGCGTCGATGGTGGTCGTGTCGGAAGAACTGTCGCGCGGCTACATCGGTGTGGGGTCGCTGGCGACGCGTACTGAAATTGCCGCCGAGTTGATCCTCTGCGGTGGGACGGCCGAGCAAAAGGCCAAATGGCTGCCGCGTCTGGCCAGCGGTGAGACGCTGCCGACGGCCGTGTTCACCGAACCCAACACCGGGTCTGACCTTGGCTCGCTGCGCACCCGCGCCGTGCGGACCGAGGAGGGCTGGGAAGTTACCGGCAATAAGACATGGATCACCCATGCCGCGCGCACCCATGTCATGACGCTGCTGGCCCGCACCAACCCCGAGACCACCGACTATCGTGGTCTGTCGATGTTTCTGGCCGAAAAGACCCCCGGCACTGATGAAGCCCCCTTCCCGACCCCCGGCATGACCGGTGGCGAGATCGAGGTTCTGGGTTATCGCGGCATGAAAGAATACGAGCTGGCCTTTGACGGGTTCAAGGTCTCGGCAGATAACCTTCTTGGCGGCGTTGAAGGCCAAGGTTTCAAGCAGTTGATGCAGACCTTTGAATCCGCCCGCATCCAGACTGGTGCGCGCGCCATTGGCGTGGCGCAATCTGCGCTGGAAATCGGCATGAAATATGCCGAGGACCGCAAGCAGTTTGGCAAATCGCTGGTTGAATTCCCGCGGATCATTTCGAAGCTGGCCATGATGGCGGTGGAAATCATGGTCGCCCGTCAGCTGACCTATTTCAGCGCCTGGCAGAAAGACAATGACAAGCGTTGCGATCTTGAGGCTGGCATGGCCAAGCTTCTGGGTGCTCGCGTGGCATGGTCCAGTGCCGACAACGCGCTGCAGATCCATGGCGGCAATGGCTTTGCGCTGGAGTACCAGATCAGCCGCATTCTGTGCGATGCGCGCATTCTGAACATCTTTGAAGGGGCTGCCGAGATTCAGGCACAGGTCATCGCGCGCCGCTTGCTCGACTAAGGTTGATTTAACTGGATTTGGGGGCAGAGACGGCTATCTAAGCCGCTCTGCCCTTTCCTATTAGGACTCTCACGGTGCCCCAAACCATCCTTCTGACCGGCATTTCCGGTTTCATCGCCAAACATGTGGCGGCCAAGCTTCTGGCGGCAGGCCATACGGTGCGAGGATCGCTGCGCCGACTGGATCGCGCAGAGGAGGTGCGCGCCGCCCTTGCCCCGGTGGTGGGTCCAGAGGCACTGGTGCGGCTGTCTTTTGTCGCGCTGGATCTTGAGGCGGATGCAGGATGGCAAGACGCCATGCAGGGGGTCAGCGCGCTGATCCACACCGCCTCGCCCTTTCCGGTGGCCCAGCCGAAAGACCCGCAGGTGCTGATCCGCCCTGCCGTTGAGGGCACTTTGCGTGCGCTTCGCGCAGCCAAGGCGGCTGGTGTGTCGCGGGTGGTGCTGACGTCGTCGACAGTGGCGGTGACCGATACGTCCAAATCCGGGCTCCAGAATGAGGCTGATTGGTGCGACCCGAACGCGCCCGATACCTCGGCCTATGGCCAGTCAAAAACCTTGGCTGAACAGGCCGCGTGGGAGTTTGCCTCGGCCAATGGGCTTCACCTGACCACGATCAACCCTGGCTTTGTGATGGGCCCGCCGCTTGATCGCCATTACGGCAGTTCGATCGGGGTGATTGCCCGCATCCTGCGCGGCAAGGATCCGATGGTGCCGATGCTGGAGTTCCCGGTGGTAGATGTGCGCGATGTCGCCGAAATGCACCTGCGCGCGCTGGAACGCTCCGAAGTGGCAGGCATGCGGATTCTGGCGGTGGCGGGCAATATGACCATGGTCACGATGGCCGCCGAGCTTAAACGTGCCTACCCAAAGCGCCGGATCGCGACACGCGTCGCGCCGATGGTGGTGCTACGGCTTTTGGCGCTGTTTGATCCGCAGATCAAAGCCATCTTGCCCGCTGTTGGCAAGTCGCACCCGATGTCCAATGCCCGCGCGCGTGAAGTTTTGGACATGCAGTTCATTTCGCCCGAGGCAGCCCTTCGCGCCAGTGCCGAATGGCTTTTGACGCAGGGCGAAGTATAGGGGGAGAGGTCTAAGTGCCACCGCGCGACGGACGCAGCGCGCCAAGACGCGGGTGAAGGTTCAGCGCCAGCCACCACGACAGCGCAAAGGCCAAGCCGCTGGCGGCAAAAATACCCGAAAGTGGCAAGATCAACAGGACCAGATAGGCCGCACCGGGGGTCAGAATGCCCGAGACATCCCGGAAGCTGGAATACACCGCGGCCATCTCCGCCCGCTCGGACGGCTTTACCGACATCAGGAAAGGCAATCCCCCCACAACGTCCAGCATCACAAGCCCAAACGAGGCGAGGAACAACAGGCCCAGCGCCAACCAAGGCATGGGCGATACCACGGTGGCCAGAATGAACAGACCCGCACAATAGGCCATCGTCCACAGCAAAGTTCGCCGCACCGAAAGCCGCCGCACAATGCCCGCCATCATCGGCGACAACAAAAGCGTCGCGTTGCTGATCGACAGCATGACGCCACCCAGCTTGTCGCCCAGACCGCTTTCAATGCAAAAGATCGGCACGTACACCACATAAACCCACCAGCCACAGCTGCGGAACACCGCAAAGAGCCAACCGATGATAAGGCGTGGCTGCCGGAAGAACCGTCCCAGATAGGCCAAAGGATTGACCGCTGGTCCCTTGGCGCGGGCGATCTGCTTGCCATTACCCAGCCGCAGATACCAAAACACGGCCAGCAAGATCACGGCAAAACCGCCCGCCACCAGAAATGGCAAGGGGTCCCAAATGCTGCGCAGCCAAACGCCAGTCAGCGGCCCCACCGCCCAAGGCACAGCGGCATAGACCATCTGCTGGCCTTGGGTCTTGCCCAGATCAGCCCGCGCGACATAGTCCAGCACATAGGCATTCAGACAGACAAAGGTGGTCACCGTTGCCATGCCTGCAATCAAGATCGCGGCTTGCACCGACATTGGCGTGCCCATGACGAACAAAGCCATCGCGACCAGATACAGCCCACAGCCCGCCGAATAGACCCAGCGACGCGGCAGAATCTGCGTGATCCGTGGCACCAAAAGGCCCCAGAACAAGGTTATGATCCCCGCCGCGAGGTAAACCGTTGACAGATCACTGGCCGAGCCAAAGGCATCGTAAACTGCAATCGGCACAGTCGAAATCAACGTGCCGCGCACCGCAGCTTCAAGCCCGGACAGAACAGCAAAATCGGTGATCTTCGGCGTTGCCGAATGTTTCAGATGCAAGGGAATATATCGCAACGCCATAATCCGACCCTAATGGCTCCAACACCCGCATCTGCCACGCAGGCGACACAAGACGAGTCTGTTGGCGACCTTGGCCGCACCTAGTCAGGCCCTCTCGTTCAACATATCGATCAAACGCATCCGCGCAGCGGGCAAAGCTTGCACCTTCAGCACAGGTTCCAACCCTTTCAACAGAAAATGCCCGGTCAACGCAAAGCCTTGCCCCAACTCGTGCGGGCTGGCCGGGCCCTGCCCCATGACCACCGCCGGCAAAGGCAACAGCCGCGCCGCCCATTCGCCCGCCCCCGCCACACTCACAGCGCGGCCGGTTTTCGGGCTGACATAGGTCAGCCCTTCACGGCTGCCAGTAACCGCACAGCGCCCAAGGTCCAGCCCAAAACCCAACTCCTCCAACAGCGCCAATTCCCAACGCAGATACTGCGCAGGCCAATCCGCAGCCCGTTCGATGTCAGCCAAGAGCGCCATCGTGCCGCGCCAAAGCGCCGGATGCGATGCCCGTTCAGGCAAACAGACATGAAGCATGGCACAGATCGCGTTCAACGCGGCCAAGGACAGCCGATCCCCCATCAGCGCCGCGCGCGACTGCACCGGTTCCACGGCGAAAACGCCCATATGTTCAGAAAGCCGGGCCTGCCATTGCACAGCAACCTGACTGCCCGGCTGCAGGACAGCCGCCATCCGGCGCGCGGCGCCGCCGCGCACCACGCCCGCATGACGGCCATGGGCCGCCGTAAACACCTCAATGATCGCAGCCGTTTCCCCATGCGCGCGCACGGAAATGACACAGCCTTCGTCCCGCCAATCCATGACCCGACTATCGACACGCCCGGTCTGGCTTGGCAAGCCTCAGTCGCTGACAAGGCCCTCTTCGCCAAGCAGTGCCAACCCAGAGGCATCCTCGACATCAATCACCCAAAGATCAGGGTCACGCCCGCGCTCGCGCTGCAAAAGAGCGTCCACCTCGCGCTCATCGCCCTCAGCCAGCACCCGCCACAGCCGCGCGCCGCTGGCCAGATCAAAGCCGCGCACCATCGCCTTGCCCCGCCCACCCGGCAGCACGACCTTGACCACCACCGCCCCAGCCGTCCCATCGCCCTTGGCCACCACATAAGCCGCCATGCCCGCCATCCGCAGCCGCGCGAGATAGGCCGCCACCCAAACCCCGGTTGCCAGACGTGCACTCATGATTTCAACTTGGCCCAAATACCCCCGCCGGAGGCTTCAACAGCCCCGCAGGCGCGCCAGATCGATCCAGCTTCAGGCATCACCGTCCCTGAACTCCAGCCCCATCTCGGAATAGCGCTCGGCCTCTTCCTGCCAGTTTTCCCGCACCTTGACCTGCAAGAAGAGATGCACCTTACGGTCCAGAAAAGCAGAAATCTCGGCCCGCGCCGCCGTGCCGATAGACTTGATAGTCTCTCCGCCATTGCCCAGCACAATCCCCTTATGCCCATCGCGCGAGACATAGATGAGCTGATCGATCCGGGTCGAACCGTCGGGCTTGTCTTCCCACTTTTCGGTCTCGACGGTCAGCTGATAGGGCAATTCTTCGTGCAGGCGCAGCGTCAGCTTTTCGCGCGTCATCTCGGCGGCGATCATCCGCATCGGCAAATCGGCAATCTGATCTTCGGGATAGAACCATGGGCCCGCAGGCACCTCGGCAGCGAGCCACTCGCGCAGGTCATCGACACCATAACCGCGCTCGGCCGAAATCATGAAGGTCTTGGCGAATGGGAAGGCTTCATTCATCTTCTGGGTCAGGGCCAGCAGCACCTCTGCCTTCACGCGGTCAATCTTGTTGATCGCTAACGCGACCGGCTTGCCGCGCGGCATCTCATCGCGCAACCGGTCGATGATGGATTGCGCGCCCTCGGTCAGCCCGCGATGTGCCTCGATCAACAAGACCACGATATCAGCATCCGACGCACCGCCCCAGGCTGCTTTGACCATTGATCGGTCCAACCGGCGGCGCGGGCGGAAAATGCCGGGCGTGTCAACAAACACGATCTGGCTTTGCGCTTCAATCGCGATGCCGCGAATGCGGGCGCGGGTCGTTTGCACCTTATGCGTCACGATCGAGACTTTCGCCCCCACCATTCGATTCAAGAGCGTCGATTTTCCCGCATTCGGCTCGCCGATCAGGGCGACGAATCCGGCGCGTGTTCCAAGGTTCGTCTCAGTCATTCGTCTGCTCCAACCGGGCCAAAAGCGCCCGGGCTGCGGCCTGTTCGGCGGCGCGTTTCGTGCTGGCGCGGGCGGTTTCCACCTCGCCATTGTCAAGTTTTACCTCAACGGTGAATTGTGGGGCGTGATCGGGACCGTCACGGCCAAGTTCGGTATAGCTGGGCACCTTCATGGCACGGGCCTGCGCCCATTCCTGAAGGCTCGTCTTGGGGTCGCGCGCATCCGTCTCAACCATGCCGATCCGCGAACCCCACAGCCGCAGAACCACTGCCTTGGCGACATCGAACCCCGAATCCAGATAGACAGCGGCAATCACCGCCTCCAAAGCATCGCCCAAAAGCGCGTCCTTGCGCCGCCCACCCGACAGCATTTCGGACCGACCGAGTTTCAACACATCCCCAAGACCGATCTCGCGCGCCACCTCGGCACAAGTTTCCTTGCGCACCAGCGCATTGAACCGCGGGGCCAATTGCCCTTCGGTGGCCTTGCCATCGGCAGACAACAGCGCCTCAGACATCACTAGACCCAATACCCGGTCGCCCAGAAACTCCAGCCGCTGGTTGTCGGGCCGCGTCGGCGATGAGATGGAGGAATGCGTCACAGCCCGCGCCAAAAGCGCAGGCTGGCGAAACTGATGCCCGATGCTGCCCTGAAAGGCCAAAAGATCTGCCGAAAGCCTCATTCCACCGACCTGAAGATGCGATCGCTGCGCCAGGACCAAACCGCCCAAGGCGACGTGCCCGCTGACGAGAAGATCACCCGTGACACACGTCCTATCACATTTTCAAGCGGGACAAAGCCCAGCCCCCCCGCAGCCTGAGCAAAGCGGCTATCGGCAGAATCATCTCGGTTATCGCCCAAAAGGAACATCTGACCCTCTGGCACCGTGAACGGTCCGATATCATCGGCAAAGCTTCCGTCCTCAATGTTCGCAACCAGATAACTCCGCCCGTCGGGCAAGGTTTCAGACCGCAGCGCCGTCTCGCAGATACCGCCGACCCCGACCACGGCATTGGAACAGCGCGGCAGGCTGCCCTGTGGGCCTTGGTCGCCATAGATTTCTTGCAAGACCCCTGCATCCTCTTGCGCCAAGATCTGGCCGTTCAAGACGATCTGACCGCCCTGCACCGCCACGACATCTCTCGCAAGGCCGATCAACCGTTTGACATGTGGCTCACCGCTGACGGGGTGCCAAAAGACCACAATATCGCCGCGCGCAAGGGAATCGGGCGCAAAATGGCGCACAGCGAGATAGTCCCCCGCGCTTAGGGCAGGTTTCATCGATTCGGCAGGTGCCCAATAGGGCGCCCATGCCAGACGGCTCACCGAAAGCAGGGTCACTAGCAAAAGGCCAAGCGACCCAGCAATTTGCAGCCCGGCCAGCCCACCGTTGAAGGGCCTGTCAGCGCGCAAAAACAGCACCGCCAACGAGGCCGCCAGACCAAAGCCTGGCACCGCCAAGGCCAGCGCCCAAACGCCACTGTGCCCGGCATCATGCAAACGGCGCACTGCGGTAGCCCACCACCAGACATAAACGAACCCGACCAGCGGCACGACAACCCGGCTGTAGCCAGGTGCCAACCGTTCGACCAGTATTGCCAGTGCGACCGCGACCAGCAGCACAGCGAAAACCCGCAAGGCTTGCTTGCGGGTTGCCGTTCCATGCAGATCAAAAAGCGCCGTCAGAAGGGGCATGCCTATTCGATGGCCTTGTAATAACGGTCGCTGCGCCAGGTCCAGAAGTACAGCATGCGGCTTCCCGCAGAGGAGAACATCACCCGGTCCGCCCGGCCAATCAGGAATTCTTCCGACACAAAGCCGACACCACCCGCCGATTGTGGATAGCGGCTATCGGTGGAATTGTCGCGGTTGTCACCCATGAAGAAGTAATGCTTGTCGGGCACGGTAAAGATGTCAGAATTGTCCGGAAGCCCGCTGGCATCCCCGATGTTCAAGATCGTATGCGTCAGACCGTTCGGCAGGGTTTCGCGGAAGCGCGGCTTTTCGCAGATCTCGCCCAAAGACGGCGCATTGGCGCAGCCCGGGCGGTTGGCCATCGGGCCTTGGGGTTCGAAGATTTCCTCAAACACCCCATCCGCCACCTGCGGGGCGGCGGCCCCGTTGATAAAGAGCACGCCCTGTTTGATCTGAATCTGATCGCCCGGCAGACCAATCAACCGCTTGATCATGTCAGACTCGTTGACCGGGTGACGGAACACCACCACATCGCCGCGTTCGGGGTCATTGCCCAAGATCCTGCCCGAGATCGGGCAGACCCCAAATGGGCAGGAATACTGGGAATAGCCATAAGCCATCTTGTTGACGAAGATGAAGTCACCGATCAGCAAGGTCGACTTCATCGATTCCGAGGGGATCCAGAACGGCTGAAAAAACAGCGTGCGGAAGGCACCCGCGATCAACAGCGCCCAGACCACGGTCTTGATGGTCTCGCCAATACCGCCTTCGGATTTTGCCATCTTGGTCGCCTTCTTTCGTAGGGTTCGCCGTGCATTCTCGGCGCTACATGCGCGCGGGGGGACGGGGAGTCAAGTTGCCGAGGATATGGCGTGTGGCGCGGTCAATCATCCGCCACGCGGCCGCGCCATATCCATCCGGCGGCGCATTTCCTCGATGGCGGGACCAAGCCCCATGAACACCGCCTCACCAATCAGAAAATGACCAATGTTCAACTCCCGAACCTCGGGGATTGCAGCGATGGGGGCGACATTGTCGTAGGTCAGGCCGTGGCCTGCATGCACTTCAAGCCCCAAGGAATGTGCCAGGGTGGCACCGCGACGCAGGGCGTCAAGTTCTGCCTCGGCCTCGGCAAAGCGGCCTTCGGCATGCAGGTCGGAGTAGTGGCCGGTGTGCAGTTCAACCACCGCCGCTCCGATGCGTGCCGAAGCTTCGATCTGGCGCGGATCATGGCCGATGAACATCGATACGCGGCAACCTGCAGCACGCAAGGGCGCGATATACTGGGCCAAGCGATTGTCATCGCCTACCACATCAAGACCGCCTTCGGTCGTGCGCTCCTCACGGCGCTCGGGCACAAGGCAAACCGCATGGGGCTTGAGCAGCAGGGCAATGGCGGCCATTTCATCGGTCGCCGCACATTCAAAGTTCAAAGGAATGCCGATGCCTGCCATGAGCGCCTCCATATCCGCATCGCGGATGTGACGACGGTCCTCGCGCAGATGCGCCGTGATGCCATCGGCGCCCGCAGCTTCGGCCAGAAGGGCCGCACGCAGCGGGTCGGGCCACGTCGATCCGCGTGCGTTGCGCACAGTGGCCACATGGTCGATGTTGACACCCAGTCGCAGCTTTTCCAAAACCCGCTTCCTTTCTTGGTCAGTTCTGTGGGTCGCCCGAATCTTTCCGGTCGGCCTTCGTTTCTACCTTGTCCGCGTCGCGGTGCGGGCGCAAGCGCGCCGCCGCCTCGGCAATGGTCGCCTTCAGCCGGGACCGCTTTTCTTTGCGATCATCCGCCTTCGCGGCGCGGGCCTTTTGATACGCCTCGACCAGCGGGATGGTGATGTAATACCCAATCAAGCTTAGGATGATGCCCGGACCCAAGGCCCCAATGAAATAGGGCCAGTAGATTTCATGCCAGAACTGGTAAAGACCGTCCCAGCGGGTCACATCGGTTGTGAAGATGGCTATGAAGTTGAACCAAAGATCCGCCGCTGCCTGCTCAGTGGCGCCTGAGATGTATTCCCACGACAAGGGCTTTTCTATGCCCAGCATCCAGTGGCCCAGCGTCATGGCCAGAACGGCAAAGAACGGCGTGGTGATAGGGTTGGTGTTGAACGTGGCCAGCAGAGCAGCCAAAAGGTTGCCGTTGATCGCCCGACTGGCTGCCCATGCAGCAAGGAACTGCAAGCCGGGCAAAGGCAGGAATCCCACCAAAGACCCAGCAAAAACCCCACGCGCCACCTTGTGAGGTTGATCCGGCAGGCGGGTCATGCGGTGAATGACATAACGAGTTGCGCGGCGAAAACCGCTGCGCGGATAGATCTGCTCACGCAGCCATGCGCCCCAGCTCATGGGATCTCTGCGCTTGAAAACCAACCCTTCTTCCTTCCCTTGGTGCCCGATGGCCCCTATTGCGCCCAAAGCTTAGGGCTTTCTTGTCACATCCCGATGACGCGCAACCTGCGCCACATCCGTCTCGGCCTCAAGCGCCGTCATGACCATGTGCAAATGCTCGACATCACGCAGGTCAGCATCAACGATCAATCGATAAAAGTCCGGCTTGCGTTCGGTAAATCGCAAATCCGAAATATTGGCCTTCTGCTCGCCGATCAAGGTGCAGACACGCCCCAGAACCCCCGCATCATTCGAGATCGTGATCTCAAGGCTGACCGTGTTCATCGCCTTGTGACGTCCGGCATGCCAGTGCAAATCAACCCAACGCAAGGGTTGTTCTTCAAATTCTTCAAGCGCCGGGCAGTCGATGGCATGGATCACCACCCCCTGTCCACGATAGGCGATCCCGACAATCCGTTCCCCCGGCAGCGGTTGGCAGCATTGGGCACGGCGGAAGGTTTGGCTGTCATCCAGCCCGACAACCGGGCGTGCGGTCTCAACCTCTTCGGTCGTTGACTTGGACAGTTCAGGGTAAAGCGTTTCCACCACCTTGCGCGCCGTCAGTTCGGCTGAACCAAGGCAGGCTAAAAGCTCTACTTCATCTGAAACCCCCAGCATCTTGGCGGCTGTCCGCAGTGCCTTGTCAGTGGCCTTCTTGCCCACATGCTCAAACGCCGCCCGCGCTAATTCTTGGCCCAACCGAACAAAACGGCCCCGGTCCTCTTCGCGCAATGAGCGGCGGATCGCAGCCTTGGCCCGGCCAGTGGTGACAATGTCAATCCAGCTGGCCTGCGGTCGCTGGCCTTCGGCGGTGATGATTTCGACCGACTGACCATTTTTGAGCCGCGTCCAGAGCGGCACGCGGATGCCGTCGACCTTGGCCGAAACGCAAGAGTTCCCGATACGCGTATGGATGGAATAGGCATAATCCAAAGGCGTCGCACCGCGCGGCAACTGCACGACGTCGCCTTTGGGTGTAAAGCAGAACACCTGATCGGAATACATTTCAAGCTTAACATGCTCAAGAAACTCGTCGTGATCCTCTTCGTCCAGCCGTTCGGTCAGGCTGGCAATCCATTTGGCGGGGTCAACGGCAAAGGGGTTCTTGGCGCGCACACCCTCGCGGTAGGACCAATGGGCGGCCACGCCCGCCTCAGCCACCTCATGCATCTCGCGGGTGCGGATCTGAACCTCAACCCGCTTGCCATCGCGGCCCGACACGGTGGTGTGGATCGAGCGATAGCCGTTGTTTTTGGGCTGGCTGATATAGTCCTTGAACCGCCCCGGCACGGCGCGCCAGCGTTGGTGAATGACGCCCAAGATGCGATAGCAATCAGCCACCGACCCGCAGATCACCCGAAACCCATAGATGTCTGATAGCCGCGAAAAGGCCAGATCCTTCTCCTGCATCTTGCGCCAGATCGAATAGGGCTTTTTCGCCCGGCCATAGACCGAAGCCTCAATCTGCACCTTTTCCAGTTCAGACCGGATATCCGCGGTGATCTTGTGAACCACATCGCCCGCCTCTTTCTGCAAGGTCAGAAACCGGCGGATGATCGAATTGCGCGCCTCGGGGTTCAGAACCTTGAAGGACAGATCCTCCAGCTCTTCGCGCATCCACTGCATACCCATGCGGCCAGCCAGTGGCGCATAGATCTCCATGGTTTCGCGGGCCTTTTGGATCTGCTTTTCCGGCTTCATGCTGCGGATCGTGCGCATGTTATGCAGCCGGTCAGCCAGCTTGACCAAAATCACCCGAAGGTCTTTCGACATCGCCATGAAAAGCTTGCGAAAGTTCTCGGCTTGCTGCGATTCGGTCGAGGACAACTGCAGCTTGGTCAGTTTGGTCACACCGTCCACCAACTCGGCCACTTCGGCGCCGAACAGGCGCTCCACCTCGGAATAGGTGGATTTGGTGTCCTCGATCGTGTCGTGCAGCAGGGCCGTGACGATGGTCGCGTCGTCCAGTTGCTGTTCGGTCAGAATGGCCGCAACGGCAACTGGGTGGGTAAAATACGGCTCGCCCGATTTGCGGAATTGCCCTTCATGCATCTGCATGCCGTAAGCATAGGCACGGCGGATCAGATCAGCATTGGAACGGGGATTATAGTTTCGAACAAGGGCGATGAGGTCTTCAACGTCGATCATCACCGCCCCGCCCGGCCTTGCGGCCTTGAGTCACGTTCAGTTTTCGCCCTGGGCTTCCATCAGCATGCGCAGCATCCGCTCTTCCGACATGTCGTCGGCCATGGGGCGGTCGATCTCGCCCGACATGAGAAGTGCCATCTGGTCTTCTTCAGGCTCATCCACCTCGATCTGGGTCTGGTGGCTTTCAATCATTCGCTCACGGAGCGAGCCGGCAAGCTGGGTTTCTTCCGCAATCTCGCGAAGCGCAACGACAGGGTTCTTGTCGTTGTCGCGGTCCACAGTAGGGATAGACCCGGATTGGATTTCGCGCGCCCGATGGGCCGCCAGCATCACCAGTTCAAACCGGTTCGGAACCTTGTCAACGCAATCTTCGACCGTCACGCGGGCCATGGGATGCTCCAGTAGGGCTGGGAAAAATTGAAGGGCATATTTAGGCGCGAAACGGGGGCTTGACAAGCGTATAATCAAACAGATGCAGCGCGGCTCAGGCGCACCACCTCAGAGTGGGCATTGGCAGGCAAGGCAGCCAGCATTTCTGCCACGCTCAGACCTAAAACCGGATGGTGCCAGTCCGCCGCCACGTCGGCCAGCGGCACCAGCACAAAGGCTCGATCTTGCAGGCGCGGATGCGGCAGAATCAATCTATCCGGCGTAAGCCGCGCCTGGTCTTCCGGCGGCAGGTTGCGCCATTCGCCTTGCTCGGCCAGATTGGGCAGCACCGCATCCCCTATGGCAATAAGATCGATATCCAGCGTGCGGGCCCCCCAGCGGGTGGCGCGTTGGCGGCCAAAACGCGCCTCAATCTCATGTAGGGTCTGCAAGGCTTGATCAGGTGCAATCGGGTGCGGCGAGGTAACCGCCGCCGCCGCGTTTACATAATCAGGCCCCGCTCCCGCAGGAAAACAGGGCGTGCGATACAAGGCGCTTAGCCGCAGCACGCCACCAAATTTCAACGCAAACTGATGCGCAGCTTCGGGCACAATTTCCTCTGGGATCGACCGCTCAAACGGTTGATTGGACCCCAGCGCTATCAAGAGTTGGGTTTCTACTCTATCCACCGATGAAACCTTCTCTTTAGTTAGGCTTGTCGCGACATCAGCGGCGCTGGTATCGAGCGGCGTTGGCTCGCCGGATTTCTACATCACGCAGACCACTGGCAGAAGTTCGATTAACGCGCAACTGATTGAGGGGACAAGGCAATGTTTTACAAGGATGAGCGACTGGCTCTGTTCATTGACGGATCAAATCTTTACGCGGCAGCGAAGTCGCTTGGGTTCGACATTGACTACAAGCTGCTGCGTCAAGAATTCCTGCGCCGCGGGAAGCTGCTGCGGGCTTTTTACTACACAGCGCTTTTGGAGAATGACGACTATTCCCCGATCCGCCCGCTGGTCGACTGGCTGCATTACAACGGCTTTACCATGCGCACCAAGCCCGCCAAGGAATACACCGACAGCCAGGGCCGCCGGAAGGTCAAGGGCAACATGGACATCGAACTGACCGTCGATGCGTTGGAGTTGGCCAACCGCGTCGATCATATCGTGATCTTTTCGGGAGACGGCGATTTCCGCCCGCTGGTCGAAAGCCTGCAGCGCCAAGGCGTGCGGGTTTCAGTCGTATCCACCATCCGCAGCCAGCCGCCGATGATCTCGGACGAACTGCGCCGCCAATGCGACAACTTCATCGAACTGGACGAGCTGCGCGATGTCATCGGCCGCCCGCCGCGCGATCCGCGCTCTTTGGAACGCGACGAGCTGCCAGTCGAGGCGAAGTGACCTGGGATCATCGGGCTTGGAAGTCTGCAGCCGCAGACCTACCTAGTGCCGATGTGGTCTGAAGTATCGGCGTTATCTGGAATGTTTCTGGCGGCCTTTTTGGCCGCCACACCCATTCCAATGCAGTCCGAACTGGCGTTCATCGCGCTCGCGGCAAGCGGTTGGTCGATAACAGCGCTTGTGATCGTGGCCAGTCTTGGCAACATCCTTGGATCTTGTGTGACCTACGCGGCGGGCCGTGGCCTTGGCGGTCTTGGCGTTTGGCGCTGGTTTCGACTGCCACCCGAAAAGATGGCGCGGGCCGAAACATGGTTCGCGCGCTGGGGCCGCTGGTCGCTTTTGCTGTCTTGGCTGCCCGGTGGTGATCTGTTGGTTCTGCTGGCTGGGACCTTGCGCATGCCACTTTTGCCCTTCATTGCGCTGATCACGCTCGCCAAGACGGGGCGCTATACTGTCTTGGCAATGGCGACCAACGCAGCACTTTGACACAATCCCCTCTAGACCAAAGGCGCGCAACGCCTTAGCTCTATGGTGCCCCCGTTCGAAGGTGACATCATGAGCCAGCCACCCCTGACCCTTTACCTCGCCGCGCCGCGTGGCTTTTGCGCCGGCGTGGACCGGGCCATCAAAATCGTCGAACTGGCCATCGAAAAATGGGGCGCGCCGGTTTATGTGCGCCACGAGATCGTGCACAACAAATTCGTGGTCGACGGGCTACGTGCCAAGGGCGCGGTCTTTGTCGAAGAGTTGGACGAATGCCCCACCGATCGTCCAGTGATCTTTTCGGCCCATGGCGTGCCCAAGGCCGTTCCAGCCGAAGCGGCCAGCCGCAACATGATTGCTGTGGATGCCACCTGCCCCCTTGTCACCAAAGTGCACAACGAGGCGGCCCGGCATTTTGAGAACGGCATCCAGATGATCATGATTGGCCACGAGGGCCACCCCGAGGTGATCGGCACTATGGGACAATTGCCGAAGGGCGAGGTGCTGTTGGTCGAAACCACCGCAGATGTGGCCACGCTCAAGGTGCGGGATGAAAGCAAGTTGGCCTTCATCACCCAGACGACCCTGTCGGTCGATGACACCGCCGAAATCGCCGCCGCGCTTCAGGCGCGTTTTCCCAAGATCATCGCACCTGCCCATGATGACATCTGCTATGCCACCACCAACCGGCAGGCGGCCGTCAAGGCGATTGCGCCAAAGATTGACGCGTTGTTGGTGATCGGTGCGCCGAACTCGTCCAACTCCAAACGGCTGGTCGAGGTCGGTAGTGCGGCGGGGTGCGGCTATAGCCAGCTGATCCAACGGGCAGCCGACATTGACTGGCGCGCGCTTGAGGGCATTGGTGCGGTTGGTGTCACAGCCGGGGCCTCAGCGCCCGAACTGTTGGTCAATGAGGTGATCGACGCCTTCAAGGCGCGCTTTGCCACCAAAGTCGAGTTGGTGGAAACCGCGCAGGAGCATGTGGAATTCAAGGTGCCGCGCGTGCTGCGCAGCGCCGAGGCCTGATCACGTATCCCGCGTCGCTCATCGTTGTCTTCGACACTCTTCGCGCTGGCCACCCGACCAGAAGCCGAAGGCGCCCGAAGAGGTCTGTCGTCAGTCCATGGTTTCCAGACAATGCCGCCGAAAGGCGCGCTTGAGCAGATCCAACTCGGCGCGCAACAGTTCCACCTCGGCGCGCAGATCATCTTCCATCGCCACACCGGTGATGATGGTGAAATGCTGCAGCTTTTCACCCGTTGCCATGTTCCGGATCAGAAAGGTCTGGACGCCCTCGCTCAGCAACTCAGCTGGCACAGGCACCTGTACCAACCATTCCCCAGAACGCTCAGGCACCGCAGTCACCGCCACCCCGGCCACCGGCTTTTCCAGATGCTGAACGTCAATCGCGGGTTCTTCGGCGCTGCCCGAAAGCACCCCCTCCCAGACGCCAGCGCGAATGCGGGTTTTGGTCAGGGTCAATTCGGTCATCATCGGCCTCACAATTCTGCACGGGGACGGCGCGAGAAGGTGACATCGCGCAAGATAACCTGATTCATTTCCGGCCCCTCAAAAATCAGGTCCACCCACAACCGTTCGACGCGCTTTTCGTTCATCTTGGAATAGGCGAGGTCAAACTCCACCATCACCTCCTCTTCATTCAGTGGCAATTCACGGACGATCTGTTCAACGTTCGGCCCGTGCTTGATGTTCAACCGCGCGAAGATCTCCAGCGGCTTTTCCATTTCCACGATCATATCCATCCGAAATACATGCTTTTGGCGCAAACCGCGCCCGACCTCTTCTGGCAAATCCAACACCAAGGACAGAAAAGATCCGTCAAAACGAAACACATCCATGCGAAAGCCGAAGGGCGCGATATCGGCCGCACGGGTGTTGCGAATCTGTCGAACCGTCAATTCACTGCGACGGCAATCGTGAAACATCGTAGCGCCGGGGTAGACTTCGGCCTTGCTGGGCACCGACGAAAAGCCTGGAACCGGAATCGCCCCTTTCCACAGGTTGGGGCGCCAAGCCCAATCGGTGCCCATCGGCTTGCGGATGATGTTTGACCCGATGACCGGCAGGGCAAGCCGGTGCTCGGCTTCGTGGATAACACGGTCCAGATTGCGGCGTAGGGGCCGGGGCCG
>JBILYK010000074.1:0-16775 GCA_044377735.1 Paracoccaceae bacterium
GCCGCGATGCGCGAGATGTATGTGACAGGCCGCATGCACAACCGCGCGCGCATGATCGTGGCAAGCTATCTGACGAAACATCTTTTGACGGACTGGCGCGTAGGTCTGCACTGGTTTGCTGACTGTCTCACCGATTGGGACCCGGCCGCCAATGCCATGGGCTGGCAATGGGTGGCGGGGTGCGGGCCAGATGCGGCCCCTTACTTCCGCATCTTCAACCCGGCTGGCCAGGCAGAGAAATTCGATACCGATCAAGCCTATAGGCGCCGCTGGATTGCCGAGTTGACCCGTCAGCCGGGACCTCAGGCGCAAAGCTATTTCGCGGCCGTGCCGCGCAGTTGGCAGCTTGACCCCGCACAGCGCTATCCGCTACCGCGCATCGATCTGGCCGAAGGGCGCGCCCGCGCTTTGGCGGCTTTGCAGCAAGGAAAGACTTGAGTGATGCCGCGTGATCTGAATACCTTGCCGAAAAAAGAACCCTTGGGGGGGTGTGTGTCGATGGACGTCCTGACGTCGGTGAAAGGCCAAACCGGCCTGCCGCGCTATTTTGTCGCCGCTTTTGCTCTGGCGAGCCGCATGCAACATGGCCGGGTGGATTTCCTTTTGCCCGATGGTCGGCGCTTTCGCGTTGAGGCCCCGGGCGCGGGCCCGGTGGCCGAGGTACATGTCCATGACCCCGATGTGTTCGCCCGGCTGATCCGCGAAGGCGACGTCGGCTTTTGCGAGGCCTATATGGAGGGCGGCTGGTCCACCCCTGATTTGCAAGCGGTGATGGATCTGGCCCAAGGCGGCAACAATGACGCGCTTGACCGTATGGTCGGCGTGACCTTGGTGCGGGCTTATGAGCGGTTGCGGTTTTGGCTGCAGTCGAATTCCAAACGGCAGGCCAAGAAGAATATCGCCTATCACTATGATCTGGGGAATGACTTTTACCGACTTTGGCTGGATGACAGCATGACCTATTCCAGCGCGCTGTTTCGTTCGGGCCAAGAAAGCCTTGAGACGGCGCAAGAACAGAAATACGCCAGCATGGTAGATCAGATGGGCGCAAAGCCCGGAGATCATGTGCTGGAAATTGGCTGTGGTTGGGGCGGCTTTGCCGAATATGCCGCCGCCAAGCGTGGGCTAAAGGTGACGGCGCTGACGATTTCCAAGGCACAGCATGCCTATGCCGTGGCGCGGATTGCTGCTGCGGGCCTGTCGGACCGGGTCGAGATCAAGCTGCAGGACTACCGCGACGAAACGGGCGTCTATGACGGCGTCGCCTCGATCGAGATGTTCGAGGCGGTGGGTGAAAGATATTGGCCCATCTATTTCAACACGCTGCGCGAGCGGCTGAAACCTGGCGCGCAGGCCACGTTGCAGATCATCACCATCGCCGATGATCGTTTTGCGATGTATCGAAAAACTGTTGATTTCATTCAAAAATACATCTTCCCGGGCGGCATGCTGCCCTCACCTTCGGCGCTGAAGGCGGAAATTGCGCGTGCGGGGTTGGAGTTTAAAGGTTCGATTGAATTTGGCCAAAGCTACAGCCAGACCCTGCGGCGTTGGCATGACACATTCAACGCCCGCTGGCATGAGGTTCAAGCCATGGGGTTTGATGACCGGTTCCGGCGGATGTGGAACATGTATCTGACCTCTTGCGCGGGGGCCTTTCAGGGTGGAAACTGCGATGTGACGCAAGTCACCCTCAAGCGCCCCTGAAGGCATTTTGCCTTAGTCTTACAAGCCGTTTTTCGATACGCCATTTTTCCAGCTGCGATTTTCCCCACATCCATTTTCCCGCCCGAGGATGTCATGCCAACTGCGCCCAAGCTGTTTTCCGCTGTGTTTTTTGCCCTTGTGGCCGCGCTTGCGGCGCACCTGTTCATCCCGGTCTTGCCCGAGAGCACGCAGACCAAGATGTTCCGCGAGCTTTCGGCGGTGATCGGGTTTTTCTGCGGTTGGTTCATCATGGGTCGCTCCACTGGGCGGGGCATGACCGAGGCGATCAACCGGGGGCTCGTTACCTCGGTGGCGGTCCTGTTTTGGTGCCTGTTGTTGTTCTCCATCTACTTCATGGTCCGTAAATCCACCCGGATGATGTATGACGGGCCAATGGACGCGGTCCTGGACATTTTTGAGATGATGCTGGAATACGGGGTGCTGTTGCGCGATCCGGCGACGCCCCTGGTTTTGGTGAGCGGTGGTGTTCTGGGCGGTGTTGCGGCCGAATGGATCGGGCGGCGCTGGAATTAGGCCTATGGGCGGCTGGGCTTGTCCTGCCCCGGCTTTACCCTATCCTTGCCCTGCGCTATCAGCGCGCACGCCCCAGCGGGCGGCCAAAGGGGCAAGTTTTCATGCGATCCGACGACCAGCACATTCGCGCCCGCGCGGCCCAAACCGCCCCGGCCACCCAACGGCGCGTGGCTGTCCCGGACGATGTGGCCGTCCTGACACGTGCCGAACGCTTTGCGGGTTTCTTCGCCATTGAGGAACAGAGCCTGCGCTTTCGCCGCTTTGACGGGGCGCTGTCAGATGCGGTTATCCGTGAGGCATTTGTATCGGGCGATGCGGTGACCGTGCTGCCCTATGACCCGGTGCGCGATCGGGTCTTGTTGATTGAACAGTTCCGCGTCGGCCCGCATCTGCGCGGCGATGCCAATCCTTGGCAGCTTGAGGCGATTGCCGGGCGGATTGATGACGGCGAGACCGCCGAGGCCACCGCGATCCGCGAAGCGCAAGAAGAGGCGGGGATCGAGATCACCCGCCTTTTGCCGATTGCGGGCTATTACCCCACGCCGGGGGCGGTGACAGAGTTTCTTTATTCCTACCTTGCGCTGGTCGATTTGCCCGACAGCGCCATCGGCACCTTTGGGTTGGCCAGCGAGTCCGAGGATATCCGGGTGCATCTGGTCAGCTTTGAACAGCTGATGGCGTTGTGCGCCAGCGGCGAGGTGGGCAATGCGCCCACGCTTTTGTCGGCCCTGTGGCTGGCGCGGGAGAGGCCGACCCTGCGCGCGGCTGCGATCTGAACCCTTGCAACGTGGCACCTCAAGGGCATAACTGGGCCCAGCCTTTTCATGAGCATGCCGATGACCGACGACGCCCGCAAAGTTCCAAGCCACGAGCTGACCTATGTCCGTCTGCGCGACATGGTGTTGTTTGGCACGCTGGCACCGGGACAGCCGGTGACCATTCAGGGCCTGATCAGCGATCTGGGCGCGGGCATGACCCCGGTGCGCGAGGCGATCCGGCGTTTGACCGCCGAGGGCGCGCTGGAGCCGCAGGGCAACCGCCGCGTTACCGTGCCAAGGTTAGAGCCAGGGGTTTTGGACCAGTTGGCCTTTGCCCGCCTGACGATCGAGCCCCGGCTTGCCGAGCTTGCCGCCGCAAACCTGACGCCCGCGCTGATTGCCCGGCTACAGGGTCTAGATGCCACAGTGAATGACGCGATCCGCGCGGGCGATGTGACTGCCTATCTGACCGCCAACCATGCCTTCCACTTTGCTTTGTATGAGGCGTCCGGCGCGGGTGTGCTTCTGGATATGGCGCGGTCCATGTGGCTGCGCTTTGGCCCTTCCTTGCGGGTGGTGGCCACGCTGGCCGGGGCGTCAGGCCTGCCGGACCAGCACGCCGAGGCGCTGGCCGCCATGCGCGCGGGCGAAGGCGCACGGCTGGCGCGGGCGGTGAAAGACGATATTTCTCAGGGCGTCGAAGAGGTGCGCGCGGCTTTGGCAAGGGGCGAGGTTTAACGGGCCAAGTCTGCCAGGTGGGCCCAAGTACCCTCTTGCGGCAAGAGCTGCGATTGATCTCGGTTTACTGCCAAGAACAAGACTGCCAGCAAAAGCACCATCTGTGCCTGTGCTAAGGTTCAAACTGCAATGCGACCTTCCCTAAAGCCATGATCTGGGCGCAAAGATCTTCTGAGGATTTCTCTGCAAGCCCCTGGACTTGAAAGTTTTTCCGGATCAGGGCGACCCCGAACAGAACCGCCAACAGCATCGCGGCCCTTTCCTGTGCTTGGGGTCCGTCAAGTTTGTCGGCAAGTGGTGCTGCCAGCCCTTGCTGCACAAACTTGCGAATACTGTCGCCCATGACCGGGTCAATGACATTCACCAACAGCATCATGAACGGGTTTACCGAATCCGTCTCTGGATCATAGGGTCGCGAAAAGCTTTCGACGGCTTTGGCCAAAAGATGTTCACGATCAGATGCCAGCACGTCCCAAGGCGGAACATCCGCCAAGGTCGCCTCGAACAGCCCCTGCTTGCCCCCGAAATAGCGCGAAACCAGCGCTGCATCCACGCCCGCCGCCCCGGTGATGTCACGGACTGAGACATTGGAATACCCGCGCGTCCAGAAAAGTTCGCGCCCTGCTTGCAGCAGTTTTTCTTTGGTCGAGATGGGTTTTTTCATTGTCCCATGTCTAATGGTTGAAAAAACGCAGGTCAACAATCGTTGACAATGCGTCAGGGTCGCCCTAGGTGGGTGTCAACGATTGTTGACTTGTTTATGGAGAACCTCATGTCAAACACGGCCCTCATCACCGGTGCTTCTTCCGGCATCGGCGCGGAATTCGCCCGTTATCATGCGCGAAAAGGCGGTGACCTTGTCGTCGTCGCGCGCCGCAAAGAACCGTTGCAGGCGCTGAAGGCAGAGCTTGAAGCGGCGCATGGCATCCGCGTGACGTTACTTGCCCAAGATGTTGGAACACCGGCACAGGCCGCTGCACTATATGACGCGGTGAACGCCCAAGGGATCAAGGTTGATATCTTGATAAACAACGCCGGCTTTGGGGGGCATGGCGGGTTTCTTGACCGTGATCTTGCGAAAGATCAGGCGATGATTGATCTGAACATCTCGGCGCTTGTGACCCTGAGCCACCTTTTCGGCAACGACATGAAAACGCGAAAGGGCGGCAAGATTTTGCAGGTCTCCTCAACCGCTGGTTTCCTGCCCGGGCCTTATCAGGCGGTCTACTACGCGACGAAGGCCTTTGTGACGTCGTTCAGCCTGGCGATTGATCAAGAGTTGCGCAAAGACGGCATTACGTCGACTGCGCTGTGCCCGGGCCTTGTCCACACGGAATTTGTGTCTTCGGCGAATTTGGCGGGTACGGGGCTTGCCAACCAAAAGGGTGCCACGGCGGCCTCTGTCGCGAAATGCGGCTACGACGCCATGATGAAGGGCAAGTTGATTGCGATCAATGAACCTCAGCTCTCCTTCATGATGAACTGGCTTATTCCCCTGATGCCGCGCCGGACGGTCCTTAAGATGATTGAGAAGATGCAGACCAAATAGCCAGACTTGCGCGACCCTCGGGCAGGTCGTTTTGACCTGCCCTAGCGCCCTTTTTGGCAGCGGTCTCAGAATTTGATCAAATTCCTTGAACCCGCACAGGGTTTGATCATATCTTGCGCTCAAGCGCCCAAGGATTCCCCGGAATTGAGGGCCCGTGACCGAAGGGACATCCCATGAACATGATCACCAACCACATGTCGACGGCCGAGCTGCAAAAGCTGGACGCGGCGCACCATATGCACCCCTTCACCGATGCCAACGGCCTTGCAGCCAAGGGCGCGCGGGTCATCAAATCGGCCAAGGGGGTCTGGCTGCAAGACAGCGAAGGCAACAAGATCATCGATGGCATGGCCGGGCTGTGGTGTGTCAACATCGGCTATGGCCGTACTGAACTTGGCGATGTGGCCAAGCGGCAGATGGATGAGCTGAGCTATTACAATACCTTCTTCCAAACCACCCATGTCCCGGCGATCGCGTTGGCGGCCGAACTGGCCAAGATCGCACCCGAGGGGATGAACCACACCTTCTTTGCCGGGTCTGGCTCGGAAGCCAATGACACCAATATCCGCCTTGTGCGCCGCTATTGGCAGGTCAAGGGCATGCCCGAAAAGCGCGTGATCATCGCCCGCAAGAACGGCTATCACGGGTCCACGATGGGTGGGGGCAGCCTTGGGGGCATGTCGCCGATCCATGCCCATGGCGGCATGATCGACGGCATCCACCACATCGACCAGCCTGACTGGTGGTCGGAAGGTGGCGATCTTACGCCCGAAGAGTTCGGTCTTGCGCGCGCCCGGCAGTTGGAAACCGCGATCCACGAGATTGGCATCGACAAGGTCGCGGCCTTTATCGGTGAACCGATTCAGGGCGCGGGTGGGGTGATCATTCCGCCCTCGACCTATTGGCCGGAAATCCAGCGCATCTGCGACACCTACGGCATCCTGCTGATTGCCGATGAGGTCATCACCGGCTTTGGCCGCACCGGCAATATGTTCGGTTCGACCACCTTTGGTATTCGCCCCCATATCATGACCATCGCCAAGGGCCTGTCGTCGGGCTATCAGCCGATCGGCGGTTCGATCATCCATGACGAGGTGTTCAAGGTCGTGGCCGAGGGGGGCGAACTTTATCACGGCTATACCTATTCCGGCCATCCGGTGGCCGCGGCTGTCGCGCTGGAGAATCTGCGGATCATTCAGGAAGAGGGCATCATCGAGCATGTCCGTGATGTGGCGCATCCTTATCTCAAGACGAAGTGGGACGCGCTGGCCGATCATCCGATGGTGGGCGAGGCAAAGTTGGTGGGCCTTATGGGGTCGATCGCGTTGACGCCGAACAAAGCCAGCCGCGCCAAGTTCAAGGCCGAGGCGGGGACGGTTGGCTTTAAGGTGCGCGAGCGTTGCTTTGCCAATAACATTATCATGCGTCATGTAGGCGACCGCATGATTATTGCCCCGCCCTTGGTCATCACGACGGACGAGATTGACGTGCTGATCGCGCGGGCGACGAAGTCGTTGGATGAGGCCTATAAGATCGTCAAGGACGAAGGCCTGTTCGTCGCGGGATAAGGGGTGAAATGGGGGCGCGCCGCGCCCCCGTTGCCTACATGGCTCAGCTGAGCTGATCTTTTGCACGGTATCGATTTTATATTATATAACAAAATCATAGCGAGCGGGACCTTTGGGCCGGGTCCAGATCCAGCGGCCCATCACCACCGTCACAAAGCCCTGAACTGCCAGAATCTGCCAGCCAAGGCCAAGTGCCAGGCTGATCGCAAAGGTCACCTAAATGACGATCAGGGACAGGCGTTTGCCCTTCGGCGCGATGGTGCGGTGCAGGCGTCAGTTGCGGATGGCGGGGCCAAAGCTTGGGTGGGTCAGCAGCCAGTCATGCAGGCGCGGCGAGGATTTGGCAAAGCAGGCAGCGGCCAAAATCATGAAGGGTGTTGTCGGCACCAAAGGCAAGACAACGCCGCCAGACCGAGGGCGAGGGCGACAAGGCCAAGGCTGATCCAGAACAGACGCATGAGCGTCGGTGTTTCATAAACCCGCACCGCTGCCGAGCGCAGGCGGTGGCGTGGGACGGTGCCCGTTCATGCGCCAAAAACAGCCTTTTGCGCTTGGCCTTTTCTTTTCCTGCCCCCCCGCCTATAGGGACCTATGGCGGGATGCCCCCGCGCCCTTTTGCTGTGAAAGGCCGCCCATGCGGACCATTACCACGACCGAAGACCTTGCCGCCTTTTGCATGGCCGCCAAGGATCAGCCTTACGTCACCATCGACACCGAGTTCCTGCGCGAACGCACCTATTGGTCCAAGCTTTGCCTGATCCAGATGGCGCTGCCGGGCAAAGACGGTGATGCGGTTCTGGTTGACCCGATCGAAGGGTCGCAGATGTCGATGGAGCCGCTGTATGACCTCTTTCGCCACAAGGCGACGGTCAAGGTCTTTCACGCAGCCCGGCAGGATCTGGAAATCTTTTTTGTCGAAGGCAATGTCTTTCCCGAGCCGCTGTTTGACACCCAGGTCGCCGCCATGGTTTGCGGCTTTGGCGAACAGGTCGGCTATGAGACGCTGGTCAAGAAGATCGCCAAGGAAAACCTGGACAAGACCAGCCGCTTTACCGATTGGTCGCGCCGCCCGCTAACCACGGCGCAAAGCGAATATGCGCTGGCCGATGTCACCCATCTGCGGGTGATTTATGAATGGCTTGCGGCCCAACTGGCCAAGAATGGCCGGCAGGGCTGGGTGGAAGAGGAGCTGTCGCTTCTGACCGACCCCGAGACCTATATCACGCGGCCAGATGAGGCGTGGATGCGCGTCAAGACGCGCACCACCTCGGGCCGGTTCTTGGCGGTGGTCAAGGAATTGGCGCGGTTCCGTGAAGGCTATGCCCAAGGCAACAATGTGCCGCGCAGCCGCGTCATGAAGGATGACGCGCTGTTGGAGCTGGCCTCAACCCGGCCCACCTCGATGGAAGAACTGGGCCGCTCTCGGCTGTTGCAGCGCGAAGGGCGCAAGACCGAGATTGCCGAGGGCATCATCGCGGCAATCAAGGCGGGCCTTGAGATGCGGCCTGAGGATATGCCGAAGCCGGATCTTGAGCGCGAACAGTTGCAGGTGAACCCGGCCTTGGCCGATCTGTTGCGTGTGCTCTTGAAGGCCAAGTCGGAAAGTCTGGGCGTGGCACCGCGCCTGATCGCCTCGGCCTCTGATCTTGATGCGATTGCCGCCGGTGAGCGCAAGGTAGATGCGCTGAATGGCTGGCGGGCTGAAGCCTTTGGCGATGATGCGATGCGCCTTTGCCGGGGCGAGATTGCGCTGTCGGCCAAGGGCAACGAAGTGCGGGTGGTGCGGCTTTAGCGACGGCTGGAGCGGGCGTTCTGCGCGCCCTGCACCACGATCTCGCGGATGCTGTCGAGTTTGATCTTCGACAGGTGGGCGGCCACAGTCACCTCACGCGTGCGCGGGGCGCTTGCGGGCGTTGGGCCTGGCGGCGGCATCAGGCGGAAGTCATAGACCAAGACACCGTTTTCATCGAGCGGGCGCGCCACCAGTTCGGCGTCATAATGGCCTTGGCTGGGCGACAAGCCCGTGGCGCGCACAATCGCGCCATAGGGGGTTTGCTCGATGCTCATCGACAGGACCTGATCGACCAGCGGGCGCGCCTCGCTTATTGCGGGGACGCCGAATTCATCTGCCTGCGCCTCGCGTGCGCCGCCGAACCAGTTCAGCGGGTTCAGTCGCGACTCGCGCATCGAGCCGCAAGCGGTCAGCACCATCACGGCGGTCAGGACGAGGGTCAGGGAAAGGCGCATCGGCGGGGTCCTTGCAAGCACTGTCCTTTGGCTATCCGATCAGGGCCCCTTTGAAAAGGCCGCAGCGTTTATGGGGCAGGGGCTGGACAGGGGGGCAGGGGCGAATTAGCTGACACGGGAATAAAGGAGTTGCACCATGGCCACCCCCGCCTTTGAAGAGATTGCCGAAACCTTCGAGTTTCTCGACGACTGGGAGGATCGCTATCGCCATGTCATCGACATGGGAAAGGCGATGTCGGCGTTGGATGACAGCTTCAAGGTGCCCGCGCTTAAAGTGGATGGCTGCGCCAGTCAGGTCTGGCTGCGCCCAGTGATCGCGGGTGGGCGCTTCGACTTTCAGGGCGATTCGGATGCGATGATCGTGCGCGGGCTGATCGCGGTCTTGCATGCCTTGTATTCCGGGGTCCCGGTCGGGCAGGTGGGCGCGGTGGATGCACTGGCCGAACTCGGCCGGCTGGGGTTGAACGAGCATCTGTCGGCCCAGCGGTCCAACGGGGTGCGCGCCATGGTCGAGCGCATCCGCAAGGTGGCGGCCGAAGCGGCCTGACGGCGAATGACTGCGCCGACCGTCAGATCGGCGCGCAGGCCGCGCGGCACCAGTCCAGCGCCGCCGGTGACAGCCGTGGGGCCAATTTTTCCAGCACCTGCCCGTGATAGGCGTTCAGCCACTCCCGCTCGCCGGGGGCGAGCATCGCCGTGACGATAAGACGGCGGTCAAAGGGCACAAAGGTCAGCGTTTCGAACTGCAACTGCTCGCGTTCGGCGTCACCGCCGTGCAGGTGTGGGGCCGGTTCCACCACGATCAGGTTTTCCAGCCGGATGCCAAACTCGGACTCGCGGTAATATCCCGGCTCGTTTGACAGGATCATCCCCACCTCAAGCGGTACCTCAGAGACCCGGCTCAGGCGCTGGGGTCCTTCATGCACCGACAGAAAAGCTCCCACACCGTGGCCTGTACCATGGTTGAAGTCTTGTCCCGCCATCCACAAGGCGGCCCGCGCCAAGGGGTCAAGATCGCGCCCGGTCAGCCCTTTGGGCCAGCGCACCCGGCTGATGGCGATGGTGCCCTGCAACACGCGGGTATAGCAGGCGCGCGCATAGTCGCCCGGATCACCCACCCCCACTGTGCGCGTGATGTCGGTGGTGCCATCCAGATATTGGCCGCCCGAATCCACCAACAACAGCGAATTGACCTCAACCTTGCGGTTTGACTCCTCGGTCACCCGGTAATGCATGATCGCCCCATTGGGGCCTGCGCCGCAGATCGTGTCAAAGCTGATCTCATGCAGCGCATTGGTCGCGCGGCGATAGCCCTCAAGCGACGTGACCACGTCGATTTCGGTCAACCCGCCTTGGGGAAGGCGCGCGTCAAGCCAGCACAGAAACTCCACCACCGCCGCCCCGTCGCGCAGATGCGCCGCCCGCATCCCGGCAATCTCGCCCGCGTTCTTGCAGGCCTTGGGCAGACGGCAGGGATCGTCGCCCCAAGCTACGGCAACGCCCGCCTCCTCCAACTCCATCGACACGACAAGGGGGGCCGTGCCCTTGTCCACCCGCACGGGGCCCTGCAACGTGCGCAGCGCGGGCACAAAGGCCGCCACCGGACGCAGGGTGACCTCAGAGCCCAGATGGGCGCGGGTGGCTTTGTCAAACTTCTCGGCCGCGGCGAAAAGCGTGACGCGTCCGTCGTCATGCAGGATCGCGTAGCCATGCAAGATCGGGTTGCGTGGCACGTCCCCACCGCGAATGTTCAAAAGCCAGCACAGGGAATCCGGCAGGGTCAGCACCGCGGCTCGCTCACCCGCCTTCGCCAACCCCGCAGCCAATCTTGCGCGCTTGGCCGCTGCCGTCTCGCCCGCCAAATCATCCGGATGGGCAAAGGCCCGGCCCATCGGGGACGCAGGCTGATCGGCCCAGATCCGGTCCACCAGATTGTCGCATGGGCGCAGCGACACACCACTGCCCTGAAGACCAGCCTCCAGCCGCGCGATCTCATCGGCGGTATGGAGCCACGGATCAAAGCCGATCACGCCCTCTGATAGCTGTGCCGTCATCCAATCGGCGGGCTTCACCTCGGGCCAGGGCACTGGCGTGAAATGGGCCAGATCGACCTGACCCTTCACTTGGGTCCGATAGCGCCCGTCGATAAAGACCCCGGCCACGCCCGGCAGTACGATGGCAAAGCCCGCCGATCCGGTGAACCCGGTCAGCCATTGCAACCGCTCATCACGGGCGGCCACATATTCGCCCTGATGGACATCAGCGCGCGGCACCATAAAGCCCGAAAGGCCTTCAGCGGCCAACACAGAGCGCAAGGCAGCCAGACGGGCCGGGCCTTGGGCGGGATTTGCGGTGGTCTCAAAAGTCTGAAACATCGCGGGCTCCTTCAATGCGGTCAAAATATCCTCAAGGGGGTGAATTGGCGCAGCCAAGAGGGGGACAGAATGTCCCCTTTACCCCGCTTTGCGCGTCCCCAAGGCCCGTGCGCGTTTCTTGGGGTCCACCTCAAAGAGGCCGGCAAGCTGTTCGGTCATGGCACCCGCCAATTGCTCGACATCGGTGATCGTCACGGCGCGCTGGTAATAGCGCGTCACGTCATGGCCGATGCCGATGGCAATCAGTTCCACCGCGCGGCGTTTTTCGACCATGGCGATCACGTCGCGCAGGTGCTTTTCCAAGAACGAGGCCGCGTTGACCGACAGTGTCGAATCGTCCACCGGCGCGCCGTCCGAGATCACCATCAGGATCTTGCGCGCCTCGGGGCCGGCCATGGACCGGCGGTGCGCCCATTCCAGCGCCTCGCCGTCGATGTTTTCCTTCAAAAGCCCCTCTTTCATCATCAGCCCCAGATTGGGCCGCACCCGCCGCCACGGCGCATCGGCGGATTTATAGATGATGTGACGCAGATCGTTCAGACGTCCTGGGGCCTGCGGTCGGCCCTGCGCCAGCCAGCGTTCGCGCGATTGGCCACCTTTCCACGCCCGGGTGGTAAAGCCCAAGATTTCCACCTTGACCGAGCAGCGTTCCAGCGTGCGCGCCAGAACATCGGCGCAAATGGCAGCAATCGAGATGGGGCGACCGCGCATCGAGCCGGAGTTGTCGATCAAGAGCGTCACGCAGGTGTCGCGAAACTCGGTGTCTTTTTCCTGCTTGAACGACAGGGGCGTCGTGGGGTTGGCGATGACGCGCGCCAAACGGCCTGCATCCAGCGTGCCTTCTTCCAGATCAAAGAGCCACGAGCGGTTTTGCTGGGCCTGCAGGCGGCGCTGCAGCTTGTTGGCCAACCGCGAGACTGCGCCTTTCAGCGGTTCAAGCTGTTGGTCCAGATAGGCGCGAAGGCGTTCCAATTCGGCAGGTTCCGCCAGTTCCTCGGCGCGGATTTCTTCATCGAAATCCGTGGTATAGACGGCGTAGTTCGGGTCCGCTGCCGAATAGGGCGCGGGCGGTGGTGGCTCCAGCGGGGCCTCGCCTTCGGGCAGCTCGGTCTCGTCGCCCTGCTCCATATCGGCGCTGTCGTCCATCGTCACTTGCGCTTGGGACTGGTCTTCCTGTTCGTCTTGGCTGCGCTCGGGGCTGGCCTCGGATTCGTCGCTTTCCTGATCCTCTGAGCCTTGGCTGTCGGGATTATCCTGATCTTCCTCGGCCTCGTTACCCGCTTCGTCCTCATCAGGCGCGTCGGGGTCATCGCCCAATTGGTCACCATAACCGAGATCCGAGATCACTTGCCGGGTAAGGCGGGCAAAGGCGACCTGGTCGGCCAGAACATGATCCAGATTGTCCAGCGTGCCGCCAGCCTGCTCCTCGATGAAACCACGCCAGAGGTTCATCACGTTCTCGGCCGACTTGGGCAGCGGGTTGCCGGTGGCCAGATGGCGCACAAGGTAGCCTGCGGCAACCGAGAGCGGTGCCTCGCCGGGGCTTATGATGGTGGCATAGCCCTTGCGGTCGGCCTCATGGGCGATCTTGGCGTCGATGTTGGTTGCCGTGCCGGGCATGACGCGCGCACCCACCGCCTCGCAGCGTGCGGTTTCCATCGCGTCGTAGATTTCGCGCGCCAGTTGCCCGGTCGGGGCATAACGGTTGGAGGTCGCCTCATTGTGATACTTGCGCTTCAGCGCAAAGGCGTCGGCGGTGCCGCGGGCCAAAAGCACCTCATCGCGCGTCATGCGACGCGACACCTGCGGCAGGCGTACCCCATCCTTCGTCATGCCCGAGGGGTCGACCGAATAGGTGACGGTCATCTCCGGATCATCGGCCATGGTCTTGGTGGCCTCGGCCAAGGCCTTTTTGAACGGATCGGCGGGGTTGTCGGTGGGTTTGGTCATGATCTGCCCCGTTTTGCCTTTGGCTGGCGGCCCCCTCTCCCATCCTCCCCCACGAGGGGGGAGGAGGCGCCCCTTGCCGCAGGTCATTGCCTTTTGTCGTCCCGGTGCCTCCCTCCCCCCTTGTGGGGGAGGGCTGGGGTGGGGGGGTTACTTCATCGCCATCGATGCCGCACTCTCCGGCAATTCCTCCGCGAAACACCGCTGATAGAACTCCGCCACGGTCTGGCGCTCCAACTCGTCGCATTTGTTCAGGAAGGACAGGCGGAAGGCATAGCCCAAGTTGCGGAAAATCTCGGCGTTTTCGGCCCAGTTCAGTACGGTGCGGGGCGACATCACGGTCGAAAGATCGCCGTTCATGAAGGCCGTGCGGGTCAGGTCGGCCACGGTGACCATCTGCGAAATGGTCTTGCGGCCCTTTTCGGTGTTGTAATGCGGGCGCTTGGCCAGAACGATGGCGGCCTCGGCGTCATGGCTGAGATAGTTCAGCGTGGCCACCAGCGACCAGCGGTCCATCTGGGCCTGGTTGATCTGCTGGGTGCCGTGGTAAAGCCCCGTGGTATCGCCCAAACCCACCGTGTTGGCGGTGGCGAAGAGACGGAAAGACGGGTGGGGCGTGATGATTTCGTTTTGATCGAGCAGCGTCAGCTTGCCGTCATGCTCCAACACGCGCTGGATCACGAACATCACGTCGGCGCGACCTGCGTCGTATTCGTCAAATACGATAGCAACGGGGTTGCGAAGCGCCCACGGAAGAATCCCCTCATGGAATTCCGTCACCTGTTTGCCATCGCGCAGCTTGATCGCGTCCTTGCCGATCAGGTCAATCCGGCTGATATGGCTGTCAAGGTTGACCCGCACCGTGGGCCAGTTCAGCCGCGCGCCGACCTGTTCGATATGGGTCGATTTTCCGGTGCCATGATAGCCTTGGATCATCACGCGGCGATTATAGGCAAATCCTGCCAGAATGGCCAAGGTGGTGTCAGGATCGAACTTGTAGGTCGGGTCGATGGCCGGCACGCGGTCGGTTGCCTCGGCAAAGCCTTTGACCTTCATATCGGTGTCGATGCCGAACACGTCGCGGACCGAGATCTCTTCGGTGGGTTTTTGCAGGGTCTCAGCCATTGTCGTGGTCCATTATCGAAAGCCTCGGAGCCACAGGGCCCCCTTTGGGGGTGAAGTAGTGGAGCATATCGGCAGGGGCTGCAAGGGCTGGACTCACGGGTTTTCGCAACTTGGTGAAGCCTTGTAACCTTTGGCCCTTGGCTGGCTTTGATGTGCTAGCATGGCCGTAACAAGGAGATTTGCCGATGAACCGCCGTCTGTTCGTGTCTACCGCACTCGCCGCTTTGGGATTGGGCAAGGCCGCCCGCGCCGAAAGCTTTGAATTCACCCTGACCGATGCGGAATGGCGCGCGCGTCTTTCGCCCGAAGCCTATCAGGTCTTGCGCCATGAGGCGACCGAGCGCGCGGGAACCAGCCCCTTGGACACAGAGAAGCGGACGGGCATGTTTCATTGCGCAGGTTGTGATTTGCCCTTGTTTTCCTCGGCAACAAAATACGACAGCGGCACCGGTTGGCCGTCCTTCTGGCAGCCTTTGGACGATGCCGTGCGCACAAGATCTGATCCGGGCATTTTCGGAGACCGGGTTGAGGTGCATTGTCGCCGTTGTGGTGGGCATTTGGGCCATGTGTTTGAGGATGGGCCGCAGCCGACGGGCCTGCGCTATTGCATGAACGGGGTGTCGCTGGCCTTTGTGCCGGGCTGAGAGCCGCCAATTCGGTGCCGAACTTGGGTGCGGATCGGCAGCGCCTGACATCGGTTTACACGCGCCGCCGGTGGGACTAGGGTCAAGAGCATTGTATAAGCCTTTTGGCCCAATCCACTTTGTCCCGGAGCCTTGTCTTGGTCGTGATGCCTAACCCGCCCGTCTTGTCTTTGAGCGAGGCCGTTGCCGGCCGTGTTCAAAGCCTTTTGACCTCGCCCGTAACCCCCAACACCTTGAACAGCGCGCTTCGGCATCTGGCCAAATGGCGATCAGAACTGGTGGCCAATACCGTCTTGGCGCGGGATGGGGCGGTGGTGCAATCGGGGCCATTCAAGGGTATGTCCTATCCGGTGCGCGCCTCGGAAGGGTCGCGTGTGGCGCGCCTTTTGGGGGCCTATGAGGCCTCTTTGCATCCGGTGATCGAGGCGATCATTGCGCGTGCGCCTGATCTGGTGATCGATATCGGCTCGGCAGAGGGCTATTACGCGGTGGGGCTGGCACGGCGCTTGGCCACTGCACGGATTTTGGCGCGCGATTCCGATGTGCGGGCGCAGGCGCTGTGCCGAACCTTAGCCGCGGCCAATGGTCTGGCCGACCGTGTCGAGGTGGGCGGGTTGTTTGGCCACGGAGATTTTGACATCTGTGCCGCTGGCCGTGCCGTGGTGATCTGCGATATCGAAGGCGGGGAGGACGCGCTTCTTGACCCTGTCGCAGCACCCGGCCTGTTGCAGGCCGACATGCTGGTGGAATGTCACCCTGGCCTGGTGGCGGAGGTAACCGAGCGGATCGCAGCCCGCTTTGCTGGGACCCACCGCATCACCCGGATTGACCGCAAGTTGGACGATTCCGCTTTGCCCGACTGGATGGAGGAACTGTCCGATCTTGACCGTCTGTTGGCTCTTTGGGAGTGGCGCAGCGGTCCGACGCCTTGGCTGTGGATGGAGAAGCTGTGATGCGCCCACGCAATGCTGCGATCTGGTATATCCAAGATGGGTTTGACCCGGCCTCCAAGGGGATCAACGGGCGGCGGGTGGCGGGAGAAAGCTTTCTGAAGGGCTTTCTGCGCCATGCGGATGTGGATGAGTTTGTCATCCTGTCCAAGCTGCCCAAGGAGGTTGAGCCGGTGCGCGCCTTGGCCCAATCGCTGCGGCCCGACGTGC
Organism: Paracoccaceae bacterium; assembly: GCA_044377735.1. Taxonomy (GTDB): domain Bacteria; phylum Pseudomonadota; class Alphaproteobacteria; order Rhodobacterales; family Rhodobacteraceae; genus Tabrizicola_A. The sequence continues at coordinate 16,353 of JBILYK010000074.1, forward strand.
CCTTGCGCCATGCCAGCCTGATGCGACCCACCACTATTGGTCCTTTGACAACCGTCTTTTATCCCAGCCCAAATTTTGCTACCGAGGCTTGGCGGCGGGCACCCTATGGCACGGGGGCCTATGGGCTGACCGGCATTACACACACCACCTCGACCCAAGCGGTGATGGAGGGATGGCTGAACCTGCGCGTCGCGCCGGTGGCGGAGTGGGATGCGGTGATTTGCACGTCGAAGTCGGTGCAGGCCAGTGTGCGCTATCAGCTGGACCTGATCGACGCGCATCTCAAACGCCAGCTGGATGCCAATCTGCGACCGCGCCCACTGTTGCCGGTGATCCCCTTGGGCATTCATTGCGACGATTTCACGCCGGATGTTGCGGCAGGCAAGGCGCTGCGGGCAAGATTGGGCGTGGGCGAGACGGATG
>JBILYK010000107.1:0-11616 GCA_044377735.1 Paracoccaceae bacterium
GATGTGGTGTTCACCACCATCGCCCGGCTGACCCCGCATGAAAAGTTTGACCCCTTGCCGATTTATCTGGCCATGCAGGCAGCACAGAAGAAGTTGGGGACAGGGCAAAAGCTGCATGTTGTCTTTTGCGGGGTGTTCCGGGACGACTATTCGCGCCGGGTGTTTGAAGAAGGCGCGCGGCGGTTGATGCCGGACGTGGGCTTTGCGCTGTTGGATGGGGCGGATGCCGCCGAGCGCAAGGCGGTGTTGTCAGGCGCGGATGTGTTCATGTTCCTGATCGACAATATTCAAGAAACCTTTGGTCTGGCACCGATTGAAGGGATGGCGGCGGGGCTGCCACTTTTGGTGTCAGATTGGGATGGGATGAAGGACACCGTGACGCCGGATGTCGGCTTTCGCATCACCAGCCGCACCTTGCCCGCTCCGCACCTCGCGCAAGAGGCGCTGCGCTATCAGGGCGGCCACGACAGCTATGTGCAGTATTGCTCGATCACCTCGGCAATGACCGAGATTGATATGGGAGAGCTGACAGCGCGGATTGTGGATCTGGCGCAGAACCCCGGGTTGCGCCGCAAGATGGGGGCGGCTGGGAAGGTGCGGGCGCGGGCGCTTTATGACTGGGCGCGAATCATTCCGCAGATGCAAGAGCTGTGGGGCGAGCAGGAGGCGCGGCGCACGGCGGCCGAGGCGCGGCCCCTGCGCTATGCTGCCGATGCCTTGCCGATTGCGCCCTCACCCACGGGGCTGTTTGGCAGTTATCCCAGCGCCTTCGCCGGTTTTGCCGAGGTCGCGCTGGTCGCGCGGGATCTGACCGGGCGGCTTGGTCCGGCCGAGACGATGGATCTACGCGATTATGCCGGGGTGAGGCGGGTGTTTGCGCCCAAGGCCGAGGTCTTGGCGGTGTTTCAGGCCATTGCGGGTGCAGGCGCGCAAGGCGCGCAGATCGAGCCGCTGGCCAAGGGATTGGGCGTGCCGCCGCATGTGATTGAGCGCATTGCAATGTGGCTTTTGAAGTATGATTTCATCCGACGGGCGTAAGAGTTGGGGGTTTCACACCCCCACGCGAGTTTGCCAAGGCAAACCCGCGCCCCCCGTGGAGTATTTGGGGCCAAGATGAAGGGTAAAGGGAGATCGCCGGGATATTGGCCGATCATTCCTTGAAAAAGCGGCTGTCCTTGATCTGGTCCCATGCCCAGACCACCTCTTGCAGCCGTTCCTCGTCGCGCCGGTCGCCACCGTTCATGTCAGGGTGCAGATCCTTGACCAAGGCCTTGTAAGATTTTCGGATATCCGACTTGGTCCAGGTGTCGCGGGCATCAAGGATCTCAATCGCCTTGCGTTCGGTGGGCGGCAGTTTGCGGCTGGCGGTGGAGACCACCTTGCCGGGGTTCTGCGTGGCCTTTTCGCCCAAGAGCTGCATCGGGTCATTGACGCCAAGCCGCGACCACGCACGCCCGTCGTCCTTTTTCGAGAAGGGCCGGGTTTCACGTTCCCACAGCCGGTCTTTTTCCAGAAGCTTTTGGAATTCCTCATCGCTGGCGGTGCCGAAGAAATTCCAGCGCAGATTGTATTCGCGCACATGGTCGCGGCAGAACCAGAAAAACTCGTCCAGATGGTCAGGAGATTTCGGGGCGCGGTACACGCCTTTTTCCTTGCAGTCTGGGAAATCGCAGGCGCGTTTTGAGGTTTCAAAGGCACCAGACATGCCGCCGCGACGCACGGTTTTGCGCTTAGCCTTGTCGGAGGAGACCCGCAGGTCAAATTCGAACGGGGGTTTTACCATGCGTCTCAGGCCTTTCCGACTCGGGGCCATGAGTTTAGGGATTTGTACGGCAAGGTGAAGGGGGTTCGATGTCTATTGAGAGCGAAATCCGGTCAAAGCTGACCGTAGCGTTCCAGCCGGTGCGGCTGGAGGTGGTGAATGACAGCGCCAAGCACGCCGGACATTCGGGGGACGACGGCACGGGCGAGAGCCATTTTGCCGTGCTGATCCGGGCTGAGACGCTGGCTGGTCTGAGCCGCGTCGCGCGTCACAGGGCGGTGCATCAGGCGCTGGGTGATCTGACGACGCGGGTGCATGCCATGGCGATTGACGCGGGTTGATCCTCCTCGTCGACTGCGGCGTGCGTCAGGGCCCCTCGACGAGACGCCGAAGGCGCCCGAGGAGCGGGGGTCAGACCGCCTTGGCCAGAAGGCGGTAATGGTGCAAGAGCGGTTCGGTGTAGCCCGAAGGCTGATCGCGCCCTTTGAACACCAGGTCGCAGGCGGCCTGAAAGGCGATGCCCTGAAAGCCTGGCGCCATGGCGGTATAGGCCGGATCGCCCGCGTTCTGGCGGTCCACCACGGCGGCCATTTTCTTCATCGCTTCCATGACGCGGGCCTGTGAGACGATGCCGTGATGCATCCAGTTGGCGATGTGTTGCGCAGAGATCCGGCAGGTGGCGCGGTCCTCCATCAGGCCGATGTCGTTGAGATCGGGCACCTTTGAACAGCCCACCCCCTGATCGATCCAGCGCACCACATAGCCCAAGATGCCTTGGGCGTTGTTTTCCACCTCGCGGATCACCTGATCGTCACTCCAGCGACGGTATGTTGCCAAGGGGATGTCCAATACAGCATCGACATGGGCGCGACGCCCGCCCTTTGCGAGTTTCGCCTGCACCGCCATCACGTCGATCTTGTGGTAGTGCAGCGCGTGCAAGGTGGCGGCGGTGGGTGAGGGCACCCAGGCGCAATTGGCGCCAGCCTTGGGGTGGTCGATCTTTTGCTCCAGCATGGCGGCCATCAGGTCGGGCATGGCCCACATGCCTTTGCCAATCTGGGCACGGCCTGAAAGGCCGCATTCAAGACCGATGTCGACGTTGAGCACCTCATAGGCACCAATCCAGCCCTTGCGCTTGATGAAATCCTTGCGGCTGAAGGGGCCTGCTTCCATCGAGGTGTGGATCTCGTCCCCGGTGCGGTCAAGAAAGCCGGTGTTGATGAAGGCAACGCGGGATTTTGCAGCACGGATGCATTCTTTCAGGTTCACCGAGGTGCGGCGTTCCTCGTCCATGATGCCGAGCTTCACCGTGTGGCGCGGCAAGCCAAGCACCGCTTCGACGCGGTCGAAGGTTTCGCAGGCGAAGGCCACCTCTTCCGGCCCGTGCATTTTCGGTTTCACCACATAGACTGAACCTTGGGTGGAATTGCGCAGGCCACCCGATTTGCGCAGGTCATGACAGGCGATCAGCGTGGTCAGCATCGCGTCCATCAGGCCTTCGGGCACCTCAGAGCCATCGGGCAAAAGGATGGCCGGGTTGGTCATCAGATGGCCAACGTTGCGCACCCACAAAAGCGCGCGGCCCTTGATGGCCAGCGGGCTGCCATCGGGGGCGGTATAGCTGCGGTCGGGGTTGAGGCGGCGTTCTATGGGCTTGCCAGCTTTAAGGAACGCCTCACTCAGATCGCCGCGCATCAGGCCCAGCCAGTTGGCATAGGCCTGCACCTTGTCGGCGGCGTCCACACAGGCCACGGAGTCTTCGCAATCCATGATCGCGGACATCGCGCTTTCGATCTGCACATCGGCCAGCAAAGCCTGATCGCGGCTGCCGATGAAATGGGCGCGGTCAAACACCAGTTCGACATGCAGCCCGTTGTTTTTCAGCAAGATCGCATCGGGGGCCTTAGGGTTGCCTTTGTACCCGACGAATTTTGCGGGCTGCACCAAGGGCATGTCGTCGACCAAAAGCGCGCCGTCCTTGACGATGTAGCGCCGCGCGTCGGCGTGAGAGGTGCCGTCGATCGGGAAGGCTTCATCCAGAAACACCCGGGCGCGGGCGATGACGCGCGCACCCCGGCCGCGTTCATAGCCGCCGGGCGGCGGGGCAGAGCCCATGGCGTCGGTGCCATAAAGACAGTCATAGAGGCTGCCCCAACGGGCGTTGGCCGCGTTCAGCGCATAGCGGGCGTTGGTGACCGGGACCACCAGTTGCGGCCCCGGAACCGTTGCGATCTCGGGGTCGACGTTGGTGGTGTCGATCTGGAAATCGGGGCCGTCGGGAAGAAGATAGCCGATCTCGGTCAGGAAAGCCTTGTAGGCCTCATGATCATGGACCTGCGCCCGATGCACCCGGTGCCAGGCATCGATTCGGGTCTGAAGATCGGTGCGCTTGGCCAGAAGGGCGCGGTTCTTTGGCGCGAGGTCGGCCAAAAGGGCGGCAAAGCCTGACCAAAAATCGGCGGGGTCCACCCCGGTGCCGGGCAGCGCTTGGGTGGTGATGAAGTCGGCCAGCGCGCTGTCTACGTGCAAGCCGTTGATCTGGGTTCGCGCGGTCATGGGTTCTCCTGAGGTATACTACGGGATACAATAGGCGCTGTGTCGCTTTGGGGCAAATGAAAGCGGGGTGCCATTTTCATGTATTTGCACAAAGCACCTTCCGGGGTTGGCAGAAGATCGCCCCCTGTGATCTGTGTGGTTCAGAGGCCTGTGTTCAAACCTTGTTCAAGAAAGAGACGTGCGAATGACTGACACACTTGACCCCACCCTTGATCTGGTGCTGGAGCGCGAGATCGCCGCGCCGCGCGCGCTGGTTTACAGCTGTTGGACGATGCCCGAGCATCTGCTGCACTGGTTTGTGCCCAAGCCGAACAAGGTGACGGCCTGCCATCTGGACGTGCGCGTCGGCGGGGCCTTCAACACCACCTTCGACGTGTAGGGCACCATCATGGAGAACAACGGCGTTTATCTTGAGGTGATCCCCAACGAAAAGTTGGTGTTCACCGATACCTATACCGTTGGCTGGAAGCCTGCGCCCGAGCCCTTCATGACCGCCATCGTGACCTTTGAGGATGCAGGGCCGAGGCGCACCCGCTATCGCGCCGTGGCGCGACATCGCAGCGCCGAGACGGCGAAGCAGCACGCCGATATGGGCTTTCAAGACGGCTGGGGCACGGTGGCGACGCAGCTTGAGGCCTATGCCCAAGGCCTGATGAAAGGCTGATCCATGTCTGCCGCACTTGTCACAGCCGACTTTCAGGCTGCGGGCGTGGGCAGCCAGATCACCGTGACGGTGCAACTGTCGTCAATAGCTCAGGATATGGCCAATGGGTATCGCCTCGGCTTTGGCGTCGGGCTGGCGAACCTGTCCGATCTTGTCGCGCTCGATGATCCTGAAGCGCAAGATCAAGCCGCCGGTCTCCGCCGGCTGATGCGGCTGGTTCAACTCAGACACGCTGCCGCAATGATGGGGGCCAGACGGCTTTTCCTGCAAGACCCGCCGGATCGACCGGCGCACGGGGGGTGACTGGGTGTTCGACATGATCGCCCCCGATGGCACGGTCTTTCCGCACCATCACCGCTATGTCCGCGTCGAGCCGCACAAACGCAGCGGCTACATGCTCCTTTGGGGCAAAAATGGCCTGAAACATGCCGATGCTTGGGTCGATTTTTCCAAGGTCATAGGTGGAACCGAGGTCACACTTGGCCGGGCAATGGCGATGGTCAAGAAAGGGGCAAGGGCTTTGGGGCTAAGGTTTTGGGCCTGCAAACGCTTGGCAACCTGGCCCGCTTTGTTGGTGCGAGCTAAAGACCTTGTCGATCTGCCATCCACACTTGGGCTGGATTTAGTCCGACCGCGCGGGGGGCAGGCCGCCCCCCTTTTTCTTGCGGCAGGCGTCTGAGCAGTATTTCACCTCATCCCAGACCTTTGCCCATGCCTTGCGCCAAACCATAGGGCGGCCGCAGGCGGTGCAGGTCTTGACCGGCAGATCGGATTTACGGCGCATTTTCATAGATCGAAACTCATTTGGGCGCTGGGCTTTGGCTGGGGTGTCGACCGCGGGGGCGCGCGACGGGCGCTGCGGCTGGCATGGCGCGAGGCAATGGTGGTCGCCTCCTCCTTATGGCCCGGCGCGCGGCGGAGCGCCCAGACCGCATCGCGCGCGGCCTTTTGTGCCGCTACCGGATCAATGATCGGTTCAGGATAACGTCGCCCGGCAAGCGATTGAAACCCCAGCCATTTCCACGGTTCTTGCAGGAAGCTATCCGGCACTGCGGCAAGCTCGGGCAGCCAGCGGCGGGTAAAGGCGCCGGTCGGGTCTTGGTCCAGCCCTTGTTTCACCGGGTTGTAGATGCGCGGTGTGTTAATCGCGGTGACGCCCGATTGCATCTGCACCTGCGGCCAGTGGATGCCGGGTTCGTAATCGGTGAACATCCGCGCCAATATCGGCCCGGTCGCCCGCCAATCCAGCCACAGATGATAGGAGGCCGTCGACATCACCATCGCCCGCATCCGGAAATTCAGCCAGCCCGTGGCGGCCAGATAGCGCATGCAGGCATCCAGAAACGGCAGCCCGGTTTCGCCCGCCGACCATGCCGCAAGGCGCGCCGCATCGGGGGTGCGGGGGCGCAACGCCTCAGCGGCGCGCGACAGGCATGTGTTTTCAATGCTGGGCTGATCTTCCAGCTTTTGCATGAAATGGTCGCGCCAGGCGAGACGGCTTTGGAAACTGGCCAAGGCACCCGCCCATGGCCCGCCCGGCCGTTCCGCGGCCCGTGCGGAAGTGGCCTGAACCACTTCGCGCACCGACAGCGTGCCAAAGGCGAAATGCGGCGACAGGCGCGAGCAGGCGCGCTCTCCCGTCAGCGGGGAGGACATGGCGGCCCGGTAAGGGGCACCGCGATGGGTGAGGAAACTGTCCAACAGACGCAACCCTTCCTCCCGGCCGCCTCGCTGACGGTGGGGGCAGCGGTCCTCATTCAGCCGCAGGGCGCGGGCGGTGGGGATCGGCCCGGCCTCAACCCCTTCAACCGCACGCAGGCCCTGCGGCAGGCCCAAGACCGGCCCTGCCATGAAGGCATCCCGCCGGGCCTGCCAGCCATCGCGCCGGGGCAGGCGGCGGATCACGCCCGAATGTGGAAGCTCAATCCAATCAATGCCCGCATCCCGCGCCCAAGCTGCCACGCGCCGGTCGCGCCGGTAGGACCACAGGTTTCCAGTCTCCTCATGGCTGACGATGCGGCTGATCCTATGGCGCAGGCAAAGCCGCGACAAAACCTCCACCGCGTCGCCGGTGCGCAGGGCTAAGGTCAGGCCAAGGGCGGCACAGTCGGCGCGCAACACCTCAAGGCTTTCGGCGATAAACCCCCAATGCCGTGCCGCGGCATCGCTCTCGGCCCAAAGCTCAGGCTCTACGATGTAGGTGGGCAGCACGGGGCCAAGAGCCGCCCCATATGTCAGCGCCGGATGATCGTGCAGGCGCAGATCGCGTTTGAGCCAGATGAGAACATTCATGGAACATTTATGTGCCAGTCCGGCAGATTCGTAAAGCCCCCACCTGTGCTGTCGCCACTTGCGCTTGGGGCCCTATCGCCTAGCTTGGGGTCAAAGGAGTGCCCCTCATGTCCGCCAAGTCCGACGCCGACCCCCGCACGGTTTATCTTGCCGATTACCAGCCCTATCCCTTTGTTCTGGAGCAGGTGCATCTGACCTTTCGGCTGGCACCACGGGCCACGCGGGTGCTGGCGCGGCTGTCGTTTGCGCCCAACCCGGCGCGGCCAGGGCGGCATGATCTGCGGCTCCATGGCGAAAAACTGGTGCTGATTTCGGTGTCGGTGGGCGGGCGGTCGCTGCACCCTGTCGTGGACAGCGAGGGGCTGACGATTGCCGCCGCCGATCTTCCCGCTGGCGCCTTTGTGCTGGAGACCGAGGTCGAGATCAGCCCGGAAACCAACACTGCGCTAGAGGGGCTTTACATGTCAAAGGGCATGTATTGCACGCAATGCGAGGCGGAAGGCTTTCGCAAAATCACCTATTACCCCGACCGCCCCGATGTCATGGCGCGGTTCTTCGTGCGGATCGAAGGGGAAATGCCTGTCTTGTTGTCGAACGGCAACCCGGTGGCGCAGGGGGCGGGCTGGGCCGAATGGGACGACCCTTGGCCGAAGCCCGCCTATCTGTTCGCACTCGTGGCGGGTGAGTTGATTGCCCATCCAGGCAAGTTCACCACCAAGTCCGGCCGCAAGGTTGATCTCAACATCTGGGTGCGTCCCGGCGATGAGGACCGCTGCGCCTGGGGGATGGAGTCGCTCAAGGCGTCGATGGTCTGGGATGAGCAGGTTTACGGGCGCGAATACGATTTGGACATCTTCAACATCGTGGCGGTGGATGATTTCAACATGGGCGCGATGGAGAACAAGGGGCTGAACATCTTCAATTCGAAGGTGGTACTGGCCAGCCCAGAAACCGCGACGGATGATGATTTCGCCCGCATCGAGGCGATCATCGCGCATGAGTATTTCCACAATTGGACCGGCAACCGCATCACCTGCCGCGATTGGTTTCAGCTGTGCCTGAAAGAGGGGCTGACGGTGTTTCGCGATCAGCAGTTCTCGGGTGATCTGCGCAGCCATGCGGTCAAGCGGATTGAAGATGTCCTCATGCTGCGCGCCCGCCAATTCCGCGAAGATCAGGGGCCTTTGGCCCATGCGGTGCGGCCCGAAAGCTTTGTCGAGATCAACAATTTCTACACCGCGACGATCTATGAAAAGGGCGCCGAGGTGATCGGTATGCTCAAACGGTTGGTGGGCGATGCCGACTATGCCCGCGCACTGGATCTTTATTTCACCCGCCACGACGGGCAAGCCGCCACGATCGAGGATTGGCTCAAGGTGTTCGAAGATGTCACCGGCCGCGATCTGACGCAGTTCAAATGCTGGTACTCGCAGCCTGGAACGCCGCGCCTTGGCGTGCATGAGGCTTGGGCTGCGGGCGCAGAAGGCGGCACCTATACGTTGACCTTCACACAGACCAACCCGCCCATGCCGGGGCAGCCTGAGACAGCGGCCAAGGTCATTCCCATCGCGGTGGGCCTCTTGAACCCCAACGGCGATGAGGCGGTGCCAACCACGGTTCTTGAGATGAGAAAAACTGTGCAAAGCTTTGCTTTCACAGGTCTTTCGGCGCGTCCCATCCCGTCGATCCTTCGCGGGTTTTCCGCGCCTGTGGTCTTGGAACGCGAGGTTCCGCAATCCGAACGCGCCTTCCTTTTGGCCCATGACACCGACCCGTTCAACCGTTGGGAGGCAGGTCGCGCGCTGACCAAGGATGTCTTGGCGCGGATGGTGACCCAAGGCGCCACCCCCTCGGCGGATCTTCTCGATGGTATGGCACGGCTGGCCTTTGATGACAGCCTTGATCCGGCCTTCCGCGCGCTTGCCCTGCGTCTGCCCTCCGAAGATGATATGGCCGCCACACTGCATGCCGCAGGCCATGTGCCCGATCCCGCCCGCATCCATTCTGCACGCCGGGCCTTGGGGCTTGCACTGGCCGAAAAGCTTTCGCCCGGACTTGCCGAACTGGAACGCGGTTGCCGCACCGAAGGCGCGTTCTCACCCGCAGCGGGGCCAGCGGGACGCCGCGCGCTGCGCCTTGCGGCGCTGGCCCTCATGACTCGCCTTGACGGCGGGGCGGCGGCAAAACTGGCCTTCGCACAGGCGTCCAACATGACCGAAAGCTTCGGTGCGCTTGCGATTCTCTTGGAAACCGCAAAAGGCGAGCAAGAGCTTGCGAGTTTTGGCGCACGTTGGACGCATGACCGGCTGGTCATGGACAAATGGTTCGCCGTGCAGGTCGCCATGGCGACCCCCGATCAGGCGGCGGCCACCGTGGCCCGGCTGACCGCGCGGCCTGATTTCGACATGAAAAACCCCAACCGCTTCCGCGCCGTCTTGGGGGCGCTGACCACCAACCACGCGGGCTTTCACCACGACAGCGGCGCGGGCTATGCCGCGCTGGCCGATTGGCTCATCCGGTTGGACCCCTTGAACCCGCAAACGGCGGCCCGTATGTCCACTGCCTTTGAAACATGGCCGCGCTATGATGCCGACCGCCAAGGCATGATCCGCGCCGCCCTTGAACGCCTCTTGGCCACGCCCGGGCTAAGCCGGGATCTCTCAGAAATGGCAGGGCGCATGCGCGGGGCTTAAGCCCGAGGATTTGCGCCTTTGGAAATACTCCCGGGGGTCCGGGGGCAGGCGGCCCCCGGCGGCTGGCTACTGGCAATAGCTTTGGGATTTCGTCCAGTCGGCCATTTCCGCCCGCTTGCTGGCCTTGCGCAAAGGCATCCAGTCGCGGCCGATCCCACGGTTGCCCTTGCCCGCCACTTGCCCATCACGCGCGACCTGATAGGCCAGAATCTCGACCGCACATTCCAGATTGGTCGCGCCATCTTTCAACGCGCCGGAACTTGTCTGGGCGCAGCCATAGTTCTTGGCGGACCGTGGCGAGATCTGCATCAACCCGATCCATCTGCCCCCGCCGCCAACCGCCTGCGGGTTCCACGTGCTTTCATATTTCGCCACTGCCGACATCAGACCCGACCAAAAGGCCCGCCGCTCTTCAAGGCTGTTGTCTGCATAGGCCGGGCACCAGCCCTCAATGTCGCTGGGCACGGTGCCCGCAAGAACCGCATCGTGGCGCGCAAGGGCCGTGAGGTTCCGGCGGGTCCATTCGGCCGCTTCGGGCCGGTAGTCCCAGCGCATGGCGGGCAGGCTTGCGGGATCAGGTTGCCGAACCGCAGAGGGTGCGCAAGCCGCCAGCGCGGTGCAAAGGCCAAAGCCCAAGAAGGAACGAAACAATGACATACACAACAACTGAAATGGCACCGGGCGAAATACCCCGGCGCTTTTATGTCACTGGTGGTGTGGATTCGGGCAAGGTTTGGCGGTCAAAGACGCGCAGGATGCGCAGCTTTCCGCCGCTTGCCGCTTGCCCGCGCTGCGCCTGAACCCTAAGAAGGCGATGAAACGACCCAAGCCAGCACCAAGGGGTTCCGCCATGCTTGACCTGACCTATACCACGCCCAAACCCAAGGTGATTGCCGGGGCCAAGCAGGATTGGGAACTGGTCATCGGGATGGAGATCCATGCCCAAGTGTCGTCGAATGCCAAGCTCTTCTCGGGTGCGTCAACCCAAGTCGGTGCCGAGCCCAACTCGAACGTGGCCTTCGTGGATGCCGCAATGCCGGGGATGCTGCCGGTGATCAATGCGTTTTGCATTGAACAGGCCGTGCGCTCGGGCCTTGGGCTGAAGGCTCAGATCAACCTGCGCTCGGCCTTTGACCGCAAGAATTACTTCTACCCCGATCTGCCTCAGGGCTATCAGATTTCCCAGCTTTACCACCCCATCGTGGGCGAGGGTGAAGTGCTGGTCGAAATGGGTCCGGGTGTGGCACGTCTGGTGCGCATTGAGCGGATTCACTTGGAACAGGACGCCGGAAAGTCGATCCACGACATGGACCCGACGATGTCTTTCGTCGATTTCAACCGCACCGGCGTGGCGCTGATGGAGATCGTCAGCCGCCCCGACATTCGTGGCCCGGAAGAGGCTGCGGCCTATGTCGTCAAGCTGCGCCAGATCCTGCGGTATCTGGGCACCTGCGATGGCAACATGCAAAACGGCAACCTGCGGGCGGACGTGAACGTGTCGGTCTGCGTGCCGGGACAGTATGAGAAATATCAGGCGACCCAGGATTTCAGCCACCTCGGCACGCGCTGCGAGATCAAGAACATGAACTCTATGCGGTTCATCCAGATGGCGATTGATTATGAGGCTCGGCGTCAGATTGCCATTTTGG
>JBILYK010000124.1:0-7400 GCA_044377735.1 Paracoccaceae bacterium
TGCGGTCAAAAGAAGAGGCGCATGATTACCGCTATTTCCCGTGCCCCGACCTCCTGCCTTTGGAGATTGAACAGGCTTGGGTTGACCAGATCGCGGCCACCATGCCGGAACTGCCCGATGCCAAGAAAGCCCGCTTCATGGGCGATTTTGGCCTCACCGATTACGACGCCAATGTGCTGACCGCTGACCTTGAATCCGCAGGCTTCTTTGAGGCCGTCGCGCAGGGCCGCGACGGCAAGATGGCGGCCAACTGGGTCATCAACGAGCTCTTTGGTCGGTTGAACAAGGAAGGCCGTTCGATTGCCGACAGCCCGGTGTCTGCCGCGCAACTGGGCGGGATGCTGGATCTTTTGGCCAAGGGTGAGATCACCGGCAAGATGGCCAAGGATCTGTTCGAGATATTGTGGACCGAAGGCGGCGATCCGGCTGAACAGGCGGCCAAGCATGGCATGAAGGCGGTGACTGATACGGGCGCCATTGAAAAGGCGTTGGATGATCTGATCGCGGCAAACCCTGATCAGGTGGAAAAGGCGAAGGTCAATGCCAAGCTGGCCGGGTGGTTCACCGGCCAAGTGCTGAAGGCCACGGGTGGCAAGGCCAACCCGGCGGTGGTCAATGCCATGGTGGCGCAGAAGCTGGGATTGTAAGCCTGCGCGTTACGGCGGTCGGACCTGTGGAATTGGACTGGGGTGTGGGCCTGTCGTGGCGGCGCACCGGAGATTGAGGGAACTTCAAGATGGCCCAAGCTGCGGCGCATTGTGAATACAAGGTCATCCCGGCTCCGCGTCGGGGAGAAAAGGCGCGGGGGGCGAAAACCACCGAGGATCGCTTTGCGCTTGCGCTGTCCGAGCTTTTGAACGTGATGGCGGCGGAAGGTTGGGACTATCTGCGCGCCGAAACCTTGCCCGTCGACGAACGGTCCGGCCTGACGGGGACCAAGACCAGTTTCCAAAACATGCTGGTGTTTCGGCGCAGCCTTCAGACGGCGGGCGCGCGCGAGGGGCTGAGCGCCGAGGAGCCCGGCTTTGTCGTCACGCGGCGGATCGGTCCGGCGGATGCTGCGGGTGTGGCGGGCATGGCCCCACTGCTCGGTCCGGCCAAGCCGGATGCCGCGGCGCAATAGCCGGGCCTAGCCTGCAGCCTTCAGCGCCTGCGGCAAGACCTCTTCAAACACAGCCAAGGCGGCGTCATCGCCGACGCTGACGCGCAGGCAGCGGTCAAGCGGAGCAACCCCGGGCATCCGGACAAAGACGCCAAGGCCGCTGAGTGCTCGCAGCGTGGCGCGGGCGAAATCACCATCGCGGCCCAGATCCATCGTCACGAAATTGGTGGCCGAGGGCAGGGGGCTGGCCCCATTGGCGCGCGCGATGGCGGCAAGCCGCTCGCGGCCCGATGCGACGCGGGCCTGCACCTGTGCCAGCCACGCCTGATCAGCCAGCGCGGCCAAGGCGCCAGCTTGGGCAATGCGGCCCACGCCAAAATGGTTGCGGATCTTGTCAAAAGCGACAGCCAAGGGCGCAGCGCAGATGGCATAGCCCACGCGCAGCCCGGCCATGCCGTAGCCTTTGGAAAAAGTGCGAAAGCGGATCACGCGCGCGTCATCGGCAGCGATTTGCGGCGCGGTGCCGGGGGGCGCAAGGTCGATATAGGCTTCGTCCAAGATCATCAGGCTTTCGGGCGGCAGGGCGTTGATCATCGCCATGATGGCCGCCGCCGGGTGGTGGCTGCCCATCGGATTGTCGGGGTTGGAGAGGTAAACCAGTTTGGGCCGATGTGCCCAGGCGGCGGCGATCAGGGCGTCCGGGTCCTCATGGTCGGCCTTGTACGGCACCCGGATGATCTCGCCGCCAAAGCCCGCGACGTGGAAGGTAAAGGTCGGGTAGGCGCCCAGCGAGGTGACCACCTTGTCGCCGGGACCGATCATCAGCCGCACGAGATAGCCCAAAAGCCCGTCAATCCCTTCGCCCACGACGATATGATCGGGCCCACAGCCGTGATGGGTGGCAAGGGCTGCCTTAAGCTCGTAAAGTTCAGGGTCGCCATACATCCAGACCTCGGCCGCCGCTGCCGCCATGGCGGCGATGGCGCGTGGCGAGGGCCCGAAGAGCGATTCATTGGCCCCAAGGCGCGCGCGGAAAGGTTGGCCAAGGCCACGCTCTTGGGTTTCCGGCCCGACAAAGGGCACGGTTGAGGGGAGTGAGGCAGCGAGGGGGGTGAATAGGGGTGCGATCATAGGACGGATTTGGCGTCAAGGCCGCGCGGCTGGCAAGAGGGGAGTTTGTCCGAGCTTCGACAAAATCAAAGGGTATTGAAAGATAAAGATCTTCGAAGATCCATTTGCCGGATTTAAGCTCTGTCCAAGCCTGGGCTGGCTCGGTTTTCACAGCCTGCCGCGGTCAGGGCCGCGGTGTCAGCCGCGCAGAAAGGCGCGGCGGGCTTCTTCGGCCATGGCCTGACGCATCTCAATCTGGGCCAGTTCGGCCATGGCAGCCTTGCGCGCGGCTGGATCGGTCAGCGTGGCCAGCTTTTCGCGTTGGGCCTGAGCCGCCTTTTTCAGCACGATCTCTTCCGGCAGAACCCCGGCCTCGGCCATGATGCGAAAGCCCACTGCCTCGCCGGGGGTGACGAAGGCATCGGCCGTGCGGTCGGGGAGCGGCTTGCCCTCTCCTGCCAAGCCTTGCAGCTGGCCTTTCAGGCGGGCGGCCTGCATGCGGCGTTCGGCAAGTCGGCTGAGCCAAGACATCGCGGCACCTTTCGGTCGATGACCTAAACCCAAAGTGGGCCGCGACAAGTGGCATTGCAAGGTGGCGGCAGTGCCTGAGGTCAGTAAATCTCGATCAGGGCGGCAAGGATGGTGGTGCTGGTCACCCCTTGCAGCAAAAGCGTGCCAATTGTTCCAAAGTTGAACAGAACGCCTTCGGCGGTGACAGTGGAAAAACTTGTGACCACCTGTGCCGCGCTGCGCGTGCAAGTCCACAGCACATCATCAAGGAAAATCTGGTCGCTTTGGGTGCATGTGGAATCGGTAATGCAGTCCGCGCCATCACGGCTGGAGAACACGAAATGATCGGCCCCCACGCTGCCGGTCAGCGTGTCATTGCCCGCCTCACCATGCAGCCGGTCATTGCCGGGCCCGCTGATCAACGCGGTCCGCACCGCCCAAAAGGAAATCATTGCCGATGCCGCCGTTTAGGCTGTCATGGCCGCGTTCGCCCGACAGAAGATCATTGCCCCTATGACCACGGATCGTCTCATTGCCGCGGTTGCCGTAGACCCGGTCATGGCCTTGGCCGCCGGGCATAATGCCGACCTGCGGCGCAGCGGCTGGTTTTACGGCGTTGAGGTGGGTTGCAATGCCCTGCCACAGCGCCAGATTACTGGTCAGGCTTGTACGCCATGCGGCGGCGTTGGGGCCTATCGCGCACCCAGCTTCATTGATCATCACAAGCGCCGATGGGTTGGCCGCCCAAGCTGGCCCCGCATAGGCGCGCAATCCAATGGCTGTTGGACTATTGCAATTGGGTTGCCAATGGGATGGCCTTGGTCAAGACCAAGGTGCCAAACGCGCCTAAGGGCGGCACAGAGGGGGTTTTGACCCCTTCGTCCCCGGCCCCGTTGTTCCAGTTATTGATCAGGGCTAAGCTGTTGACGAGTTGGCGCGCATCCGCATCGACGTCGGCAACAGCGCATCCAGCAGGCGCGCCATGGTCTGGTCGACATGGGAATGGCCCACAAACAGCACATCTTCGGCCATCACAAAGCCCCACCGTTACGCAGTCTTGTTGGCGCAACCCCCGCCCCGGCGTCAAGTTTGGGCCAGGGCAGGTGGACTAGCCGATTTCCGCCAGTCGCGCGATGGCGGCTGAGACTTTGGCCGCCTCATCCTCGCGCGCTTCAAGGTTGGCGCGGGCCTCGATGATGACATCCTCGGGGGCGGATTTGACGAAATTGGGGTTGTCGAGACGCCCCTTCAGCCCGCTGATTTCCTTGCCAAGCTTCTCCAATGCCTTGGAGAGCCGCGCCTTTTCCTCGGCGATGTCGATCAGCCCGGCCAAGGGCAAGGCAAAGGCCGCACCGTCCATCGCCAGCGCGATCGAGCCTTTGGGGGCCGGACCTTCGGAAAAACCTTCAACACGGGCCATCCGGCGGATCAACGTCTCATTACGCTCCCATGCGGCGCGGGCGGCGGGGGAAAGCTCGGTGGCGATGAGATCGCATTTTAGGCCAACGGGCACATGTACCTGCGCGCGGGCCGAGCGGATTTCATCGATGAGGTCGGTGACGAAAGTCATTTCTTCTTCTGCGAGCTTGTCATGGTGTTGACCGACGTAGGTTGGCCAATCGGTATGGACCAATAGCTTGGCGCGGGTACCTGTAGTTCCCCAGAGTTCCTCGGTGATGAAGGGCATGAAGGGGTGCAACAGGATCATCGATTGATCCAAGACCCAAGCCATGGTCTGGCGGGTTTCGTCGGCGTGTTCTCCGTCAAACAGCGGCTTGGCAAACTCGACATACCAGTCGCAGACCTTGCCCCAGACGAATTTGTAAAGCACGTCGGCAGCTTGGTCGAAGCGGAAGTCTTCAAGGGCCGCGTTGACCTCGGCCAGCGCGCGGGCGGTTTCACCGATGATCCAGCGGTTGGCGGTGGCCTTGGGGGCAGGCGGGGCGGACTGGGTGGCGTGACCCTCCCATACCCCGTTCATTTCCGCAAAGCGGCAGGCGTTCCATAGTTTGGTGCCAAAGTTGCGGTAGCCTGCGATGCGGGCGGTATCCAGTTTCAGCACACCGCCAAGGCTGGCCATGGCGGCATTGGCAAAGCGCAGGGCGTCGGCGCCGAATTCGTCGATGATCTCCAACGGGTCGATGACATTGCCAAGCGATTTCGACATCTTCTTGCCCTTAGCGTCGCGGACAAGGCCGTGCAGATAGACGGTGTGGAACGGGATTTGGTCCACCACGGCCAGTTGCATCATCATCATCCGGGCGACCCAGAAGAACAGGATGTCCTGCCCGGTGATGAGGACCGAGGTGGGGAAGTACTTCTGCAGCTCCGGCGTCGGTTCCGGCCAGCCGAGCGTGCCGATGGGCCAAAGGCCGGAGGAGAACCAGGTGTCCAGGACGTCGGGGTCGCGGTAGAGCGAGATGCGCGACCAATCGGTTTCCGAGACCGGCGGCTCGGACGCCTCGGTTACGTCAAAGATGATATCGGCATCCTGATCGATCCCGAACTTTTTGGCGTAGAACCAGCGTGCCTGTTCTGCCGCTTCTTCGAATGTCGAGGCACAGAAAGGAACGAGGTTTCCGGCATCCCAACGGGTGCGGAAATCGCCCCATCTCCCTCCGGTTGGCTTGCCATCCGGGCCCAGCGAGTCGCGCATTTCGCCTTCAGCGGCAGGTCCATACCAAACCGGAATCTGATGCCCCCACCACAGCTGGCGCGAGATGCACCAAGGCTCGATGTTCTCCAGCCAGTGGTAATAGGTCTTTTCGCCCGATTCCGGGATGATCTTGGTCGCGCCCGTCCGCACCGCCTCCAGCGCCGGTTCCACGATTTTCGCGGTATCGACGAACCATTGGTCGGTCAGCATCGGCTCAATGACAACCTTCGATCGGTCGCCGAAGGGCTGCATGATCTTCTTGTCTTCGACGTAAGGGACGTTCTTCCAGTCTTCGGCGTTCGTCTCGGGGTCGATGGTGACAACCTTCGTCACCATGGCCAGCCCTTGGGCATTGATATCGGCGACCACCAGCTTGCGCGCCTCGAACCGATCCAGCCCACGGTATTTGGCGGGGACAAGGTTCAGGCTGTCGACTTCGGATTCACTGGTGGGCGAGCCTGCTGCAATCTCGCGGGCGCGGGCCACAGCCACCCCATAAGGCGCACCATCGGCCCGCATCTGGCCGCGCGTATCCATCAACCGGTAACAGGGCAGGTTGTTGCGCTTGGCCACGGCATAGTCGTTGAAATCATGTGCGCCGGTGATTTTCACGGCACCCGAGCCGAAGGTGGGGTCGGGGTATTCGTCAGCAATGATCGGGATCAGGCGGTCGCACAAAGGCAGATGCACCATCTTGCCGATGATAGGCTTATAGCGTTCATCTGACGGATGCACCGCCACTGCGCCATCACCCAGCATGGTTTCGGGGCGGGTCGTGGCGATGGAAATGTAATCGCGCTTTTCGCGCAGGGCCACGTTGCCGTCGGCGTCTTTCTCAATGTAATCATAGGTTTCGCCTCCGGAGAGGCGATACTTGAAATGCCACATATGGCCCGAAACTTCGGTGTTTTCGACCTCAAGATCAGAGATTGCGGTTTCAAAATGGGGGTCCCAATTGACCAACCGCTTGCCGCGATAGATCAGACCCTTGTTGTACATCTCGACAAAGACCTTGATGACGGCATCGTGGAAATTGGGGCCTTTGCCCATATCCGGATCACCTTTAGCTCCGCCCATGGTAAAGGCCTCACGGTCCCAGTCGCAAGACGCGCCCAGGCGCTGCAACTGACCAATGATGGTGCCGCGCGACTTGACCTTTTGCTCCCAAACGCGCGACAGGAACTTGTCCCGCCCCATCTCGCGGCGGCTGAGCTCGCCATTCTTGGCCATCTCACGCTCGGTCACCATTTGGGTGGCAATGCCCGCATGGTCGGTGCCGGGCTGCCACAGCGTATCGTCGCCGCGCATCCGGTGCCAGCGCACCAGAATATCCTGCAGCGTGTTGTTGAAGGCATGGCCCATATGCAGGGACCCGGTGACATTCGGCGGCGGGATCATGACGGAAAAAGCCGGATGGCCGGGCTTGGCATTGACGCCAGCCGCGAAAGCCTTGTCAGCAATCCAGCGGGCGGAAATCCGGGCCTCTGCCTCGGTGGGGGTAAAGTTCTTTTCCATGGGCATCGCAGGCATCCTTTTGTCTTGGACCTGCTTTAACGGCTTGAAGACCAAAGGCCAAGCGCCTGGCATCCCCCAAGGCCGCTCTGCGGGGAGTATTTGGCAAGGCGCAAATCACAAAGCGGCGCAGTTATGGTTTGCGCCTTGCCAAATACTCCCGCCGGAGGCGCGGGCCACGGCACGCGCCCGGGCGCAGGATCAAGCTGGCAAAGCCGCGGGCGCGTCCCCCCTCGATGGGGGGCAAGCCCGCGCATTTTCGTGGGTTACACCGCCCGGTCAAGCCGAGTGGACAGGTGAATAAGGCTTTCCGACGATTTCACCCCGGTGAGCGCGCCGATCTGGTCCAGAACCGAATCCAGAACTTGGGTGTTCGAGGCCGCGACCTGCAAGAGAAGGTCGAAGCGACCTGAGGTGGTGAACACCCGTTCAACCTCTCCGATGCCTTTCAGCCGCGTCAGGATCGCAGCCTGGCTGCGCGGTTCGATCGTGAGGAGCACACTGGCGCGC
>JBILYK010000031.1:0-35685 GCA_044377735.1 Paracoccaceae bacterium
AAACCGGCTGCCAATTATTCCCCGCGCATCTTGCACTTTCGCTGCAGCACAACCATTTAGGCCCGATCATGATCCTTGAGCTGTGCATTATCCTTGGCCTGATCTGCCTGAACGGCGTTCTGGCCATGTCGGAACTGGCGATTGTTTCGGCGCGTCCCGCCCGCCTGAGACCATTGGAGGCCAAAAGCCGTGGCGCGGCGGCCGCGCTTCGGCTGGCAGAGCATCCGGGGCGGTTCTTGTCGACCGTGCAGATTGGCATCACGCTGGTCGGGATTCTCTCGGGGGCGCTGTCGGGGGCAACGCTGGGAGCGCGGCTGACGCAAACGCTGCTGGCGCAAGGGGTGGATCCGGATTGGGCTGCCAACCTTGGCGTGGGCGTTGTGGTGGTCGCGATCACTTATGTCTCGCTGATCGTGGGTGAGTTGGTTCCGAAGCAACTCGCGCTGCGCAATCCCGAAAAGCTGGCCATCACCATGGCTCCGTCGATGCTCGTTTTGTCGCGTGTCGCGGCACCTTTGGTTTGGGTTTTGGACCGGGCGGGTCGGGCGATCTTGTGGCTGTTGGGCCAGCGTGGGGCCAGTGCCAACCGGGTGACCGAAGAAGAGGTGCACAGCCTTTTGACCGAAGCCCATGACAGCGGCGTGCTGGAACCCGAAGAGCGCGAGATGATGTCGGGCGTCATGCGGCTGTCAGACCGTCCGGCGCGCGCATTGATGACGCCGCGCCGCGATGTTGACATGCTGAGCATCGACATGACCAGCGCCGAGGCGGTGGCCGCGCTGCGGCGCATTGGCCGCCCGCGTGTGCCGGTGCAAGACCGTGATACGGGGGATGTCTTGGGCGTCGTGACGCTTGCCGAAGCGTTTGACGCCATTTCGCGGCGTGAGGCGCTGGATCTGCGCGCGCTTATGCACGAGGTGCCGGTGGTGTCGGACCGCGCCGATGCATTGGACGTGCTGGTTGTTCTGCGCGCTGCCAAGCATCATCTTGCGTTGGTCTATGATGAATACGGCCATTTCGAAGGCATCATCACCTCGGGCGATGTTCTGGAGGCGATCACGGGCGCCGTGGCCACCCATGATGACAGCGAGCCTGCCATGGTTCCGCGCGATGATGGCAGCCTTTTGGTGGCCGGTTGGATGCCCGCAGATGAGTTTTGTGACCATCTGGGCCTGCCGCGTGAGATGTCCGGCGGCTATGATACGGTCGCTGGCCTTGTGCTGCACCAGTTCGGCCGCCTGCCGGGTTTGGGCGAACATGTGGTCGCCCAAGGACACAGGTTTGAGGTGATCGACCTTGACGGGTTGCGGATTGACAAGGTCTTGGTCAAGCCGGTTTGAGACGGCCCTTGCGGGCCGCCTGTTTACTGAACGTAACGCAGGGGATCGAGACTGTCGACGCCTTTGCGGACCTCAAAATGCACGAATGACGGGTTGGCATCACGCACAGCGGCAATGGTCTGGCCTTTCTTGACCGCATCGCCCTTGCCGACCTTCAGCCCGTCCACACCGGCATAAACCGTCAAAAGCCCATCGGCATGGCGGATCACCACGATGGGCGTGCCGGTGGTGTCCTTGGTCACTGCCGCGACGCTGCCATCTGCGGCAGCCTTCACCGCAGTGCCGGGCGCGGCGGCAATGTCGATGCCGTCGTTCTTGCCCTTGGAATAGCCGCGAATGATCTTGCCCTGCACCGGCATGGCAAACTTCGATTCCGTCGTGCGCTGGCTGGCCATATCCTCTTCGGCAGGCTTGGCTTTGGCAACCTCGGCGGCGGGGGCCACCTCTTCATCGGGCAAGGGTTCCTTGGCCGAAGGCGGGGTCGGGGTCGGGCTGCCCGCTCCGGGCGAAGCCTCTGCGACCACTTTCTTTGTGGCGGGCGCGCCTGTTGGGGTTGGGATCAGCAGATACTGGCCTTCGCGCACCGAAAGTTCGGCATCAAGCCCGTTCCAGTCGGCCAAGGCCTTGGCCGAGACATTGTAGCTGCGCGCAATCGAGAACGCGGTTTCGCCGCGCGCCACGCGGTGGCGTGCCGGTTCCATACCGCTTGCGCCGCCGATGGTCTTGGCGGCTGTGGAGGGTGCCGTGGCAGCCGTTGGGGTGGTGGTGACGCGGTCCAGTGCCGTGGTGGCGATGGTCGAGACATCGACCGATCCAGCCGCCGCACCAGACCCGATCACCCCGCCTGCCGCAGTCGGCGCACCGGCGACGCGGTTGGGCAGCGCCAGAACCTCGCCTGCGCGCAGGCTGTCACCGGGTTGCAACGCGTTAAAGCTGGCAAGCTCTGCAGCAGGCAGGCCCACGCGGTCCGCCACCGAGCCAACCGTATCGCCGTTACGCGCCACGGCCACCTGATAGCCGGGATATGAGATCACCCCGCGCCCGTCTGGCCCGGGCCGGGCCCCGGTCGCCTGCAGGGCGGCACCCGAGGTGTCCAAGCCCCCGGCGCCGCTGCGCAGGTCCCAGTCAAAATTGTTGCCGCCGGCGCAGGCAGACACCATAAGCACCGCAGTCAAGCTCATCACCGCGTTACGAGAACCGCTCATTACCGCCTCATCCTTGTTGACCCCGGGTTTACTCCCGGCTTGTGCCATCATTCAGTGCCAAGACCTTCGACAAGCGGCACAAAGCGAACCGCTCGCAATTCCTCATAGTCATAGCCCGTTTCGTGCCGTGTCACCTTGATCAGGCTTTGTACGGCATCAGACTGGCCTACAGGCAACACCATGATACCGCCGATCTTCAACTGCGACAACAGGGGGCCGGGCGGGTCTTCGGCGGCGGCTGTCACGATGATGCGATCAAAGGGCGCGACATCGGGCATTCCAAAGCTGCCGTCAGACGTCATCGTCACCACATTCACCAGGCCCAATTCCCGAAACAGCTCTTGCGCTTCGCGCACCAGCCGTTTGTGCCGGTCCACCGTATAGACCCGGCGGGCCAATTGGCTGAGAATGGCCGCCTGATAGCCCGACCCGGTGCCCACCTCGAGCACGGTGTCGCGCGGCTGCACCGCCAGCGCCTGCGTCATCAGCCCCACGACCGAGGGTTGGCTGATCGTCTGGCCACAGGCGATGGGCAGCGGCATATCTTCATAGGCGCGCTCGGCAAACAGGCCGCGCACGAAATGGCCGCGGTCGATCCGCTCCATCGCGGTCAACACACGGGCGTCGGTGACGCCTTTGGTGCGAAGGGCAAACAAAAAGCGCATCTTGCGTTCAGCGGCCGTCCCGTCATCGTCAGGCAGGCCGTAGTCCATCATGCCAACCGCGACTCAAGCTCGCGCAGCCTGTCATGGGCTGTCAGATCGCAGCGGAGGGGCGTGATAGAGATATACCCCTCGACATTGGCCGTCACATCCGTGCCGGGCAGGGTCGGGCGACCCTGTTCGCCGCCCTTGATCCACATGAATTGCCGCCCCGTGGGCGAGATATGTGGCTCGATGCGAAAGCCTGCATAGCGCCGGAAACCTTGAGCGGCCACGCGCGTGCCCTTGACCGCGTCGGCGGGCAGGGGGGGGAAGTTGACGTTGTAAAACAGCCGGTAATCCGCCTCGTCCCACAGGCCCTTGTCCAACAGGGCGCGCACAACGCCCACGCCCAGCTTGGCGGCGGCGTCAAAGGGGTTGTCGATGTTCACATTGGCCGGGCCGTAGAACTGCGACAGGGCAATAGCCTTGATGCCATGCAAGGCCGCCTCCATCGCGCCGCCGATGGTGCCGGAATAAAGCACGTTCTCGCCCGCATTGTTGCCACGGTTGACGCCAGACAGCACCAGATCGGGCGGGGCGTCTTTCATCACATGGTAGATGCCCGCCAGCACGCAATCGGCCGGGCTTCCCTCGGCGGCAAAGCGGCGGGGGCCAAGCTCGGCGATCATGGTGGGGTGGGTGTAGCTGATACAGTGACCCACGCCCGATTGTTCAAAGGCCGGGGCCACCGTCCAGACTTCGCCCTTTGGGCCCGCAATCTCGGTTGCGATGGCCTGCAGCACGGCCAGGCCGGGTGCATTGATGCCGTCGTCATTGGTGATGAGAATGCGCATTGGGAAGAGGCCTTTCGTTGACCTTCTGAATAGACCAGCATTAGGGGTCTCGCAAGGCTTGGCCGCAAGGGAATGTGGTTGCTGCCCTTGGTGTGGCGCGGGTGACGCAATCTTTGGCAGGTGCGGTGGACGCCCTTTGCGTTTCGCGGTATCTGGCGGGCAATAGGATGCCCCGGATGACCACTGATCCCCAGACCGCCCACCGCCTCTCGGTTGCCCCGATGATGGATTGGACCGACCGTCACTGCCGGGTGTTTCACCGGCTGATGACGCGCCGGGCGATGCTGTATACCGAAATGGTGACGGCTCTGGCCATCCTGCATGGGCCCAAGTCGCGGCTTCTGGATTATTCCGATGTGGAGCACCCGGTGGCGCTGCAGCTTGGCGGGTCGGATCCGGCTGAACTTGCGCGGGCGGTGCAGATCGCGCGCCCTTGGGGCTATGATGAGATCAACCTTAACTGCGGTTGTCCTTCGGACCGGGTGCAATCGGGCTGTTTCGGGGCCGTCTTGATGGAGCGCCCGGCGCTGGTGGCCGATTGCGTCAAGGCGATGCAGGATCAGGCCGATGTGCCGGTGACGGTGAAATGCCGGATCGGGGTGGATGACCAAGACCCCGCCACCGTGCTGCCCGGCTTTCTGGAAACGGTCTCGGCTGCGGGCGTGCGCCATTTCATCATCCATGCCCGCAAGGCATGGCTTCAGGGCCTTAGCCCAAAGGAAAACCGCGAAATTCCGCCCTTGGACTATGATCTGGTGCTGCGGATGAAGGCCGAGTTTCCGCATCTGACGATTTGCATCAATGGGGGTGTCACCACGCTGGCGCAGGCCAAGGGATTGTTGGATCAGGGGCTTGATGGGGTGATGATCGGCCGCGCGGCCTATCATGATCCTGCCTCTGCGCTGATTGGGGCGGATGCGTTGTGGGGTGAGGATCATGCGCCCGACCCTCATGCGGTGGTTGAGGCGATGAAACCCTATATCGCGGCGCATCTGGAAGCAGGCGGGCGGGTGCATCAGATCACGCGGCATATGCTGGGCCTGTTCACCGGTCGCCCCGGTGCGCGGGGCTGGCGGCGCGTGCTGTCCGAAGGGGCAAGCCGTCCGGGGGCGGGTTTGGCACTGCTTGATCAGGCGCTGGCCGAGGTGAGCGTGGTTGCCTGAGGTGGTGCTTTCGCCATTTGCACGCAAGTACAATTTTTCCCATGGCTTGACCTATGCCAAGGCCAACCCAGAATACCATGCGGAATGACCGGAGGTTTTGATGCGCCTGATCGCTTATCCTTCTCTGCCTTGGCAGGGCTGCGCGCACGAGGCCGTAGGGTGACCGGCTGGCACAAGATCGGCCCGCATCCCGCACTTTTGGCTTGGGCCAAGGCGGCGCATCCCTTGGCGGTTGCGGCCCTGCGCGACACCGATCAGCCCTTGCGCTGTGGCGGCACTTGGGCGGTGGGCTTGGATCTGTTGCCCAATGCGGAGGATGGCGAGATTGCAGGCGTTCCGCTTCCGTGGGACGTGTTGGGGCTTGCGCCTTTGGCGCTGCATCCGGCACAGCTGTCCACCATCTACCCCAGCTATCCGCGCCCGTCGGATGAGGAAACCGAAGCAGCGTTCCGCTTTCGCCTGAACCGCGATGCAGCCCATCTGGATGGGCTGTTGCCGATGGGGCCGGACCGACTGCGCATGATCAAGGAACCGCATGCGTGGATTGTGGGCCTGCCGCTGACCACGTCTGACGCCGCGCCCTTGGTGGTGTGGGAGGGCAGCCACAAGATCATGCAGGCCGCGTTGCAAACGGCGCTTGCGCCACATCCGCCCAAAAGCTGGGGCGATGTTGACATCACGACCGCCTATCAGGCTGCGCGGGCCGAGGTGTTTCGCACCTGTCCGCGCCGCGAAGTGCCGGGGGTTCCGGGCGAGGCGGTGCTGCTGCATCGCCACCTTGTACACGGGGTCGCCCCTTGGGCTGAGGGTGCGACTGCGCCACCCGAGGGCCGGGTCATCGCCTATTTCCGCCCCGTCATGGACAGCGTGCAAGATTGGCTTTTGCAGGACTAAACGGGTTAGGCCGTGCTGCGCCCCATGCGGCCGCCGCGCCGCTTGGTCATCGTTTTCGCGCGGGCGGGCAATTCGGCCATCAGGAGACTGCGTTCTTGCGCACTCATCCGCGACCAGCCGCCGATTTCGGCAATGGTGCGATAGCAACCAATGCAGATCTTCGCCTCGGGATGAACGACGCAGATCTTGACGCAGGGGCTTTCGATTTCGGCTCGCTTCCAGATCTCGTCAGTCATGATCCCCCCAAAACGCGCATGCGGTCCAACGCGCCTTGCAGAATATAGCCTGCCGCCACCTGATCGATCACCTCGCGGCGACGCTTTCGCGACGTATCCGCCTCTAAAAGGGCGCGTTCGGCGGCGACGGTCGACAACCGCTCGTCCCAAAAGGTGATGGGCAGCGGTGTCAGCTTTTCCAGATTGCGCGCGAAAGCGCGGGTCGATTGCACGCGCGGGCCTTCGCTGCCGTCCATGTTCAAGGGCAGGCCAAGGATGAACCCGGCTGCCGTGCGGTTGGCCACAAGCGCCATAAGCCGTTGGGCATCCAGCGTGAACTTCTCGCGTCGGATCACCTCAATCGGTGTAGCGATCGAACGTGACAGATCCGACACCGCAACCCCAATGGTCTTGTCGCCCAGATCAAGGCCCAAGATCGCCCGGTAGGGCGGCATAAGCGCATGAAATTCTGTGATATCGTTCAGGATCATGGGCCAAAGCCTGCCGCGGTGGCCGCGTCGCGCACCGATTGCAGCCCAGCCGGATCGGCGGCCAATGCGGTTTCTGCCGCGCGCAAGGCGGCAGTGCCGCGTTCGGTCTGGTTCAGAATCTGCAACGCGTTGATAAGGCGCAGCCATTCCTCAACCGATCCGCCCTCGGCCAAAAGCCGGGCCTCAAGCTGGCCCACCATGCCTTCGATCATCGCCTGCTGGTCTTCGGCCGTCATGTCGCTGGCCGCCGCCATATCCTCGGCACTAGGGCCCCGCGTGTCTGGCATCTCGAAGCGAATTCCAGCCAGTGCCGCGGCGGTCTCAATATCTGCACGTGCAGCCTGCACCCAAGGGGCATCAACTGGGCCTTCCAAGACCAAGGGCTGCCACAACGCAAAGGCCCGGTCAGGGCGGCCGTTTTGGGCAAACATCAACCCGGTCAGATAGCGTGCCATACCGTGATCAGGCGCGCGGCGCAGTACGTCGATCAGGTGCGCCTCGGCTTCGGGCGACACATAGCCTTGGGCTTGGGCAATCAGGATTTGGGCTGCAAACAGGTGCTGGTCAGGGCTGGCGCTCTGATCCAACAGGGTCAGAAGCTTGGTTTGCGCCTCATAGGCGGCCTGATAATTGCCAAGCGAACTTTCGTTGCGCGCCAAAAACTCCAGCCCCGTCACGTCATCAGGGCGCGCGACCACCGCGGCGCGCAATTTATCCATCAACTCGGTGACCTCCGCGCCCGGATCGACCGCCGGTGCGGCGGGTAAGATGACCACGGTCTCGGCCTGCGAGGGGCGCGATTGCAGGGCCTGGTCGGCGGCGGCAAGGCGGCTTGCCAAGGGCAGGTCGGCATAGCCTGGCGCGCCCATGCGGTCATAGATCCACAAAGCCCCGCCCAACACAGCAATCACCAGCACGCCCGCCCAGATCAGGCTGCCGCGCGCGATGGGGGCGGCTTCGCTTGCCAAACTGCGATCAGCCTCTAAAAGCCGCCGCGAAACCTCGACGCGCAGGCGCTGACCCTCATCCTCGGACAAAGTTCCGCGCGCAAGATCACGGTCAACTTCGGCCAACTGGTCGCGGTAGACCTTCAGATCGGGATGCTCGCCATCGGTGTCGCCGCCCCGCCGCATCGTCTGGACCAAAACCAGCAGCACCATGCCGGTCAGGGCTGCCGCAATCAACCAGAACAGCCACAAATCCATCGTCATCCCCACGCAGTTACCCAGCCCATGTAACCCTTTCGCCGCCTTGGCAAAAGGGGCCACGCCGCCGCAGGATCAACCGCAGCATCACATCGGTGCCATCATGTCGCAATTTTCCCGATTGTGCCGCTGGTGGAACGGGTTCTTGCGGCCATCCGTTGGACAAGCGATCATGACGCAAAGGGGCCTGCCATGAAACGTTACTCGGTCTTTGCCATCGCCAAGCAGGCGATCAACCACCATCTTGGCTGGGAGCGGGCCTGGGCCGCGCCAGAGCCGAAAAAACACTATGATGTCATTATCGTCGGCGCAGGTGGTCATGGTCTGGCCACGGCCTATTACTTGGGCAAGAACCACGGCATCAAGAACGTGGCGATCATCGAAAAGGGTTGGCTGGGTGGCGGCAACACCGGGCGCAACACGACGATCATCCGGTCAAACTATTTGCAAGACCCCTCGGCTGCGATCTATGACAAGGCGCTGCAGCTTTATGAAAACCTGAGCCAGGATCTGAACTACAACGTCATGTTCAGCCCGCGCGGCCTGTTGATGCTGGCGCAGACCCATCACGAGGTGCGTGGCTATCTGCGCACGGTGCATGCCAACCTGTTGCAGGGCGTGCAGACCGAATACATCAGCCCGGCCAAGGTGAAAGAGCTGGTGCCGATCATCAACATCGACGGGCCGCGCTATCCGATCCTTGGCGCGCTTTATCAGCCGCGCGGTGGCACGGGGCGGCATGACGCCGTGGCCTGGGGCTATGCGCGGGCCTGTTCGGCCATGGGGATGGACATCATCCAGCAGACCGAAGTCACCGCCGTGCGCTCCGAAGGGGGCGTGGTGAAGGGCGTTGAAACGTCGAAAGGGTTTATCGGCTGCAACAAGCTGGGTGTGGTGGTTGCCGGTCATTCCGGGCAACTGGCCGAAATGGCGGGCTTCCGTCTGCCGATTGAGGCGGTCGCGCTGCAAGCGCTGGTGAGTGAGCCGATCAAGCCTTGCATGGATGTGGTCGTCATGGCCAATACCGTGCACGGCTATATGAGCCAGTCCGACAAGGGCGAAATGGTGATAGGCGGCGGCACCGACGGGTTCAACAACTTTACCCAACGCGGCAGCTTCCACCATATTGAAGAGACGCTGCGCGCACTGGTCGAAACCTTCCCGATGATTTCACGGCTGAAAATGCTGCGCCAGTGGGGCGGGATTGTGGACATGACGGGGGACCGCTCGCCCATTATTTCCAAGACGCCCTTGGGCAATTGCTTCTTCAACTGCGGCTGGGGAACGGGGGGCTTCAAGGCCATTCCCGGCTCGGGCTGGGCGATGGCCGAGTTGATGGCCAAGGGCGAACCGGGGCCGCTGGCCGAGGAATTCTCGATGTGGCGCTTCAAGGAAGGCAAGTTCATCGACGAGTCGGTGGCTGCCGGGGTGGCGCATTGATGTCAGTCGCGGCGACCAAACATGGCCCCAAAGTTGAACAGCGAGTTTACCCGGCGCTGGTCCGCCATTTGCTGTCCAAATGCATCGTGCGAGCGGGGCGGTTCGCGATCACGCGTCTTATAGACAAACAAGATCAGTCCCCCGAGAAAAAGCCAAAGGGGCCAAAGATCGATAAAATCCTTCAGCGTTCCGAGTTCTGGCATTTGCGAACCTCGTATGTCGAACAGGCGTTGGATATCTGCAGTCCACTGCGTGTTTTCAAGAGGGGAAAACAGTCATGCTGATCCTTGAATGCCCCTACTGCGGTGTCAAAGCCGAGGAAACCGAGCTTTCCCCCGGCTATGAGGCGCATCTGAAGCGCTATGGGCCGGGCTCGACGCCGGAAGAGTTCGAAGCCTACATGTTCGCGCGGAAGAACCCCAAGGGCGTGCATTTCGAACGCTGGCGCCATGCCTATGGCTGCGGCAAGTGGTTCTTGGCCGCCCGCGATACCGCCACGCTGGAAGTCTTCGGCACATACCCCGCGCAATCCAGCGCTCCGCCTGCCGAGTTGCAGGCCAAGATCAAGGCCAAACGGCCCAACTGGGAGGGCTACAAGTGAGCACCCGTCTGTCCAAGGGTGGTCGTCTGATCGACCGCGCCCGTCCCGCCCATTTCACCTTTAACGGCAAGCGTATGTCGGGCTTTGCCGGCGACACGCTGGCCGCCTCGCTTTTGGCCAATGACCAGATGCTGGTGGGTCGGTCGTTCAAATACCACCGTCCGCGCGGCATTGTGGCCAGCGGTGCCGAAGAGCCGAATGCGATTGTCAACATGGGCGAGGGCGGGCGGTTTGAACCGAACCAGCGCACCACCACGACCGAGCTGTTCGACGGGCTGACCTGCACGAGCCAGAACCACTTTCCCAGCCTGGAATTCGATGTCGGCGTCGTGAACAATTATGCTGCCCGGTTCTTACCGGCGGGGTTCTATTACAAGACCTTCATCCACCCCCGCTTTGCTTGGAAGCACGTGTTCGAACCGATCATCCGCCGCTCGGCTGGCCTCGGCAAAGCTCCGGTCGGGCAGGACGCGGATCACTATGAGCAGGCCTATGCGTTTTGCGATCTGTTGATCGTGGGTGGCGGTATTGCGGGTCTGCAGGCGGCGTTGATTGCGGGCCATGCGGGGCACCGCGTGATCTTGATGGAGCAGACCGCCCATTGGGGTGGCCGCGCGCCGGTGGATGGTGATGTGATCGACGGCAAGTCCGCTGATGAATGGGTGAAGAACGCCGTTCAAGTGCTTGAAAAAATGTCGAATGTTACGCTGCGTCTGCGCTGCATGGCGGCTGGGGTCTATGACCACGGTTATGTGCTGGCCGATGAGAAGGTGGCCGACCACACCCCCGGCGACGGGCGGCCGAAGCATCGGCTGTGGCGGATTCGCGCGGGTAAGATCGTGACCGCAACTGGCGCAATCGAGCGTCCCCTGTCCTTTGCGGGCAATGACATTCCCGGTGTCATGCTGGCGTCTGCCGTGCGCGATTATGTGGTGAACTTTGCGGTGTCCCCGGGCGACCGCACAGTGATTGCGACCAATAACGACGATGGCTACCGCACGGCAATTGCCTTGAAAGAGGCGGGGCTGGAAGTGCCTTTGGTCGTCGATGCGCGCAGCACTGTGACGGGTGATCTGCCTGCCAAAGCGAAAGCCATGGGCATCCGCGTGGAAGCGGGCCGGGCGATTGTGAAGGTCAACGGTGGCAAGCGGGTGACCGGTGTCGCTATCGGTCTGCAAGCAGGCGAAGGTGCCGTGCTGGAAGAGGTGGCTTGTGATGTCGTCGCCATGTCGGGCGGCTGGTCGCCGGTGGTGCACCTGTGGAGCCATTGCGGCGGCAAACTGACCTGGGACGACGCGCAGGCGCAATTCCGGCCCGACGCCACGCGTCCTCCGACCAATCAGGACGGCGCGGCCATGGTGATGGTGATCGGTTCGGCCAATGGAAATCTGTCGGCCGCTGCGACCTTGGCCGATGTGGCGGCGCAGATGGGCGGCAAGGCTTCGAGCGCCGCTGCGGTGCCGGAGGCCCCGATGGAGGCTGTCTGGATCATGCCGCAAGGCGCGGGCATTCAGCTGAAATCGAAGATGTTTCTGGATTACCAAAACGACGTGAAAGTATCAGACGTCCAATTGGCCGCCCGCGAAGGCTATACCAGTGTGGAGCATACCAAGCGTTACACCACGCTGGGCATGGCGACCGATCAGGGCAAATTGTCGAACATCAACGGTCTGGCCGTGCTGGCTGGGGCTTTGAACGACAAGATCCCCAATGTTGGCACCACCACCTTCCGCCCGCCCTATACGCCCGTAACCTTGGGTGCCTTGGCCGGGGAAAGCCGGGGCGAGATTTTCCAGCCCCTGCGGATGAGCCCGATCCATCGCTGGCACGAATCCAACGGCGCCTATATGGAGCCGGTTGGCCTGTGGCGCCGCGCCTATTGCTATGCGCGCGGGGCTGAAAGCCACGAGCAGGCGGTGCACCGCGAAATCCTGAATGCCCGCGCCAATGTGGGCATGCTGGATGCCTCCACCCTTGGCAAGATCATCGTCAAGGGTCCGGATGCGGGGCGTTTCCTTGATATGCTTTACACCAACGTCATGTCGAACCTTGGCATCGGCAAGTGCCGCTATGGCCTGATGTGCAACGAGCAAGGGTTCCTCTCTGATGACGGCGTGGTGATCCGACTGTCCGAAGACAGCTGGCTGTGCCACACCACCACCGGCGGTGCCGATCGCATCCATGCGTGGATGGAAGACTGGCTGCAGTGCGAATGGTGGGATTGGCAGGTCTACGCCACCAACGTTACCGAGGAATATGCCCAGATTGCCGTGGCAGGCCCTCACGCTCGCAAGGTTTTGGAAAAGCTGGGCGGCATGGATGTTTCCAAGGAAGCGCTGCCCTTTATGACCTTTGCCGATGGCACGCTGGGTGGCCTTCCGGTGCGGGTGCATCGGATTTCGTTCTCGGGCGAGCTTTCCTATGAAATCGCCACCCCGGCGGGTCATGGTTTGGCACTTTGGGAGGCGCTGATGGAGGTGGGGGCCGAGTTTGGCGTCATGCCTTACGGCACCGAGGCGATGCATATCATGCGGGCCGAAAAGGGCTTTATCATGATCGGTGATGAAACCGATGGCACGGTGATCCCGCAAGACCTGAACCTTGGCTGGGCGATCTCCAAGAAGAAGGCGGATTATCTGGGCAAGCGGGGGCAGGACCGCACACATCTGGCTAGCCCGGATCGGTGGAAACTCGCTGGGTTCGAGGCGCTGGATGGTTCGGTCATTCCTGATGGCAGCTACATCATTGCTGACGGGTTCAACGGCAACGGCCAGCGCAACACCCAAGGCCGGGTTACTTCCACCTATTACAGCCCGACCCTGAAGAAGGGCATTGCCATGGGGCTGGTCAAAGGTGGCATGGACCGGATGGGCGATGTGGTGGAGTTCAACACGCTGACCACCGCCACCGTGAAGGCGCGGGTCGTTGACCCGGTGTTCTATGACAAGGATGGGGAGAAGGGCAATGCATGATCCGGTTGCACCCTTGGGCAATGCCCGCTTTGACGGTTTCTGTCAGATCCGCGAGATCGGCCCCTTGGGCATGATCTCGCTTCGTGCCAAAGCCGATGTGAAATCCTTGGCCAAGGCGATCAAGGCGGCGGTTGGCACCAAAGTGCCCGCAACGCGCCGGATCGAAATGGCCGGCGATCGCGGCTGTGGCTGGATGAGCCCGGACGAATATCTGCTGATCCTGCCCTATGGCGAAACTGGCGCGGCCATGGCGGCGATTGCCAAGTCGATGGGTGAGGACCACCACCTTGCCGCCGTCGTATCAGACGCCCGCGCGGTGTTCCGGGTGGAAGGCGAAAAGGCCGAACAGGTGCTGGCCAAGCTGTCACCCGTCGACTTTGCCAAGCTGGAGCCGAACGAGCTGCGCCGCACCCGTGCGGCCCAGG
This sequence comes from Paracoccaceae bacterium, assembly GCA_044377735.1. Lineage (GTDB taxonomy): Bacteria > Pseudomonadota > Alphaproteobacteria > Rhodobacterales > Rhodobacteraceae > Tabrizicola_A. The sequence continues at coordinate 13,450 of JBILYK010000031.1, forward strand.
TGGCGGCGGCGATGTGGCGCGATGAGGCGGGCTATACGGTGGTCTGCTTCCGGTCTGTTGCGGCCTATATGATGGGGCTTTTGTCCCATTCGGCCGCGCCGGGCAGCGAATTGGCGTAACGCAATTAGGTTTACTGAAAAGGGGCTGGCCGTTTGGCTGGCCCCTTTCTTGTTTCAAGGCTTCAAGAGCCGAGAGAACAGCGTGTCGAGGAACGCATCGGCCTCGGCAAAGGGATCATGTCCGGTGCCCAGAACCGCGCGGACCTGCACGTCGAAATCGGCGTAATGCTGGGTGAGTGCCCAGATTGAAAAAATCAGATGATAGGGGTCAAGCCGCGCAATGCGGCCCTGATCCATCCAGCCGCACAGCACGGCGGCCTTTTCATCGACAAGCCGTTTCAGATCGCCTTCGATCGCTTCCATGATGCGGGGCGCGCCTTGCAGGATTTCATTGGCGAAGAGGCGGCTTTCACGCGGATAGTCGCGCGACAGATCGAGTTTGGACCGCACATAGCCCATGATCTCGACCAAAGGCTCGCCTTCAGGGTTCAGCGCGCGCAACGGGTCCAACCATGTGTGCAAAAGGCGGTTGAGAAGGGCGGTGTGCACCGCTTCCTTGGACGGGAAGTAATACAGAAGATTGGGCTTCGAAAGGCCCGCCATCTCGGCGATCTGGTCAAGTGTGGCCCCGCGATAGCCGTGCACCGAAAACACATCCAAAGCCGCCTCAAGAATGGCGGAGGAGTTCTTTTCCTGAATTCTGGTGCGGGGCTTGGTCATGCAAGGGCCGGTCTGTGACGCGTTTGGGTGCACAGGATGCTGGAATAACAGGCGGAATGCAAACACTTGGCCATCGCAGAGGTCAGGTGCCAAGGGCGCGGCAGGGCGCTAAAGCCCTGCGATCAGCTGCCGCAGACCCGCAACCGCCAGCTTGTGATCATCCACCTGCGCAAGGCCCGAAATGGTGACCACCGCCACCACCCCGGCACCCGCGACCCGGATCGGAACCGCGCCGCCCTGTTCGGCATAGTCCTGAACCGGCAGGCCGAACTTGGCCAGCGTCTCGCCCTTGGCGCGGGTTCGCACGCCCACGGCGAGCGAGGCTTCTTGGAACAAAAGCGCAGTCGCCGATTTGCGCTGAATCCAGCGGTCATTGATCGGGCCTGATCCCGGCAAGGCGGCGTGAAAAAGCGTGCGGTCAGGGGTGCGGATATTGATGACGATGGTCAACCCACGGCCAAGCTTGGTCAGGATCTGGCCCAGCGCCAGCGCCTCAGGTTCGGCAAAGCGGGGCAGGATCAGGCTTGCGGCTTCGGCCTGAAGGGTCTCGGAGGAGGGGAAATCGGGGGTCATGGGCACCACGGGGGGTTAAAGGTGGGATCAGATCGCGCCGATACCGCGCAGGATCATGGTTTTCACGCTTTCTTTGGCGGCGCGCCATTGCACATCGCTTAAGGGCTTGCCGCCGTTCAGGGTTTCAATCTGGTGACCAAAATCGGCGTAATGCTGGGTGGTGGCCCAGAGCATATACAGCAGGTGTTCGGGGTTCACCGGGGCCATCTTGCCCTCATCGATCCAGCGCTGGATGAGGCCAGCACGGCCAGTGGTCCAGTCGCGCAGCGTGGTTTCAAGATAATCCTGAATCACCGGCGCACCGTGCATCACCTCGGACGCCCAGACTTTGGAGCCATCGGAGTGGCGGCGCGACAGCTCCATCTTTGCATCAATGTAGGCGCCAATCCCTTCCACGGGCCCCGGTGCGCGGTCCATGCTTCCGGCGGCCTGCAGCCAGATTTCAAAAATGTTGCGCACGACGCGGCGATAAAGCGCCTCTTTCGTTGGGAAGTAGTAATGCAGGTTGGCCTTGGGCAGCCCCGCCATGTCGGCGATCAACTGCATGGTAGCCCCGCCAAAGCCGGCTTCGGCAAAAACTTTCTCGGCCGCCTGCAGAATGAGGGATTCATTCTGTTGGCGGATCTCGATCCGGCGAAGGGGGCGGGCGGGTTCGGACATGGTTCAGATTTTCGTTGACCGTTTGGTCAGGGTGTGGTGCGTTTCATCTTGACCATACGGTCAGGAAAAAGGATTCGCTGCAAGGGGCATCAAGACCCCGGCAGTTCGGGGAGAAAACAAATGGCCGCACCGGGCGAGAACATCCGCATCAATTCTGCACGTCTTTGGGACAGCCTTGAAGAGATGGCGCTGATCGGGCCGGGGGTTGCAGGGGGCTGCAACCGCCAGACCTTGACCGATGCCGATGGCGAGGGCCGCCACCTGTTTCAGCGCTGGTGCGAGGCGGCGGGCATGACCATGGGCGTGGATACCATGGGAAACATGTTCGCCACGCGGGCGGGCACCGACCCCAGCGCGCTGCCGGTCTATATGGGCAGTCATCTCGATACCCAGCCGACGGGCGGGAAATATGACGGTGTTCTTGGGGTTCTGGGCGCCTTGGAAGTGGTGCGGTCGATGAACGACCTTGGCATCAAGACCAAGCATCCGGTTGTGGTCACCAATTGGACCAATGAAGAAGGCGCGCGCTTTGCGCCTGCGATGCTGGCCTCGGGTGTGTTTGCCGGGATCCATACCGAAGACTATGCCAAGGGTCGCCGCGATCTGGACGGCAAGGTGTTTGGTGAGGAATTGAAGCGCATCGGCTGGGAGGGGACGGAAAAAGTCGGCGCGCGCAAGATGCATGCGATGTTGGAATTGCATATCGAACAGGGCCCGATCCTTGAGGCTGAGGGCCGTGATATTGGCGTCGTCACCCATGGGCAGGGCCTGTGGTGGCTGGAGATCACGCTGACCGGCAAGGATGCGCATACCGGGTCAACCCCGATGCGGATGCGGGTGAATGCGGGCCTCGGCATGGCGCGGATCACCGAGCGGGTGCATCAGATTGCCATGAGTCATCAGCCCAATGCGGTGGGGGCTGTGGGGCAGGTCAAGGTGTTTCCGAACTCGCGCAATGTGATCCCTGGGAAAGTTGTGTTCACGGTGGACATCCGCAGCCCTGAACAGGCCAAGCTTGATGCGATGAAGGCCGAGGTGATCCGCGCGGCCCATGCGGTGGCGGCAGAGCTTGGATTGGGGTGTGCCATCGAAGAGGTTGGCCATTTTGACCCGGTGACCTTTGACGCAGATCTTGTGAAGATCGTCCGGCAATCGGCTGAAAACCTTGGTCTTTCGCATATGGATATCGTGTCGGGTGCGGGCCATGATGCCTGCTGGGTCAACCGGGTTGCGCCAACGGTGATGATCATGTGCCCTTGCGTAGATGGGTTGAGCCATAACGAGGCCGAGAGCATCAGCCCAGAATGGGCGGCGGCGGGGACGGATGTTTTGTTGCACGCGGTGTTGGACGTGGCGGAGGTGGTGGTGGGATGAGACTCAACATAAGAACGCCGTCGAAACCGATAAAGCGGAGCGATGAAGTCATATTGATTGGCTATTTCTTGTCTCGTTGCACTGATTTTTCGGATGGCAAGAAACCTCGCCCGCCGAAAGTGCTGAACGTCGACAAATGGAATGACTGCTACGATCTGTTCTTCACAAAGTTTGCCGATGGCCGTGACTCCGAACACTTCCGCCACACGCTGCGAAACACGCGCGATATCTTTGATTCCCTATTCCAAAATGGACGTGCGGGCTGGTCAGAAGGCCAGTTGCGCGGGCAGGAATTGAGTGATCGTGATAGAGGCTTGCACGATCAATGGAAGGATCAGACCGATGCCTCGCTGACAAAGCACATCATGAGCGTGGCTTTCGGAAAAGACTAATTGAGCTAGCACCTCGTCGGCAGGGAGATACCAATGACCACAATCATCAAGAACGGCACCATCGTCACTGCCGATCTTACCTACAAGGCCGATGTCCGCATCGAGAACGGCACCATCACCGAGATCGGGCAGGGCCTCAAGGGCGGGACCGAGCTTGACGCGACCGGCTGCTATGTGATGCCCGGCGGAATCGATCCGCATACGCATCTGGAAATGCCGTTCATGGGCACCTATTCGTCCGACGATTTTGAATCTGGCACGCGGGCGGCCATGTCGGGCGGCACCACGATGGTGGTCGATTTTGTGCTGCCGGGGCAGGGTCAGGGGCTGATGGATGCCGCCCAGATGTGGCACAACAAATCGGGCCGGGCGCATTGCGATTACTCCTATCACATGGCCGTCACCTGGTGGGGCCAAAAGGTGTGGGAGGATATGGAGGACGCGGTCAAGGCGGGTATGACCTCGTTCAAGCATTTCATGGCCTATAAGGGCGCGTTGATGGTCAACGACGATGAAATGTATCAATCTTTCAAACGGGTTGGGGACCTTGGCGGGCTTGCCATGGTGCATGCCGAGAACGGCGATGTGGTGGCGGAACTGACCGCCAAGCTGATTGCTGAGGGCAATACCGGTCCGGAGGCGCATGCATATAGTCGCCCGCCGCAGGTGGAGGGTGAGGCGACGAACCGCGCCATCATGATCGCCGATATGGCAGGCGTGCCTTTGTATGTTGTGCATACCAGCTGTGAAGAGGCGCATGAGGCTATTCGCCGGGCGCGCCAGCAGGGCAAGCGGGTGTGGGGCGAGCCGTTGATCCAGCATCTGACCTTGGACGAGTCTGAGTATTTCCATCCCGATTGGGACCATGCCGCGCGGCGCGTGATGAGCCCGCCTTTCCGCAACAAGCAGCATCAGGAAAGTCTGTGGGCCGGGTTGCAGTCGGGGTCTTTGTCGGTGGTGGCGACGGATCATTGCGCGTTCACGACCGAGCAGAAGCGGTTCGGGTTGAAGAGCTTTGCCCAGATCCCGAATGGCACCGGGGGCCTTGAGGACCGGATGCCGATGCTGTGGACGCATGGGGTGAACACGGGCCGTCTGACGCCGAACGAGTTCGTGGCCGTTACATCAACAAACATCGCCAAGATCTTGAATTGCTACCCAAAAAAGGGTGCGGTTCTGGTGGGCGCAGATGCCGATCTGGTGGTCTGGGACCCGAAGGCGGAAAAGACCATCACGGCCAGCGCGCAGCAATCGGCGATTGATTACAACGTGTTTGAGGGGCAAAAAGTGGTCGGTCTGCCTCGGTTCACGCTGTCGCGTGGGCGCGTCGGGTTTGCAGATGGCAAAGTGGTGCCCAAGGAAGGCCACGGCCAGTTTGTCGCCCGCGAAGCGCGGCCTGCGGTGAACCGGGCGCTCAGCCAGTGGAAAGACCTGACCGCGCCGCGCCCTGTGACCCGCTCGGGCATGTCAGCGACGGGGGTGTGATGGGCGCGCTGCGCGACAGCTTTGGCCTTGTGGGGCGTCTGGGCACCGATTTTCGGCCTCGTGGTCTTGCAGGGTTCGGGGCGAGCGCGGAGTGCTTACGGCTCTCCTTGCTCGCTCTCCTCGTCGTCGGCCGGCAGCTGGGTGAAGGAATACATGATCTCTGGCGCGCCGAAGTAACTTTCGTCAAGATCTTCGGGGCCGGGCGCAAAGGCGAGCGTGGTGGGAGCAAGCGGGATCAGCATGACGGTCCTCCTGTTTCAGCTCAGATGGGAAGACGGGCAGTCTGGTGCAAGCATGCCACCGGCGACCAACGGAAATGTGAAGGAACGCGCGCGTGATGGACAGTCAGACACAGGGCACAGGCCAAGCCGGACCGGTGATCGAGGCGAAGAACCTCAATCTGGTGTTTGACACCAATGATGGACCAGTTCACGCGTTGAAGGATGTGAACCTGACCATCAACCGGGGGGATTTCGTGTCCTTTATCGGGCCTTCGGGTTGTGGCAAGACCACGTTCCTGCGGGCGATTGCGGCTTTGGAGCATCCGACGGGGGGCACGCTGACCGTCAATGGCGTGACCCCGGATGCGGCGCGGATGAGCCGGGCTTATGGTTATGTGTTTCAGGCGGCGGGGCTTTATCCGTGGCGCACGATTGCCGGAAATATCCGGCTGCCGCTGGAGATCATGGGCTTTGACCGCGCCGAGCGAGAGGCGCGGGTGGCGCGGGTGCTGGATCTTGTGGAACTGTCGGGTTTTGGCAAGAAATTTCCATGGCAGTTGTCGGGCGGCATGCAGCAGCGCGCCAGCATAGCGCGGGCTTTGGCCTTTGATGCTGATCTGCTGTTGATGGACGAGCCCTTTGGCGCGCTGGACGAGATTGTGCGGGATCGGTTGAATGAGGAGGTGCTGAAGCTTTGGGCGCGCACCGGCAAGACGATTTGCTTTGTGACGCACTCGATCCCTGAGGCGGTGTATCTCTCGACCAAGATTGTCGTCATGTCGCCGCGTCCGGGCCGGATCACCGATGTGATCGACAGCCCTTTGCCCAAGGAGCGCCCTTTGGACATTCGCGATTCGCGCGAGTTCATCGAGATTGCGCACCGCGTGCGGGAAGGTTTGCGAGCGGGGCACTCAGATGAGTGAGGTCGTGCCCATGACCACCCGCGCCGGGGGGCTGTCTGCCCCCCACGGCCTTCGGCCGCCCCCCGAGAGTATTTTGGCCAAGATGAAAGGGGCAGTCAGATGAGTGCGACCTATGGTTGGCTGTTCGCCGCGACCCTTGTGTTCATGGCGGCAAATTCCGGGCTGAAGATTTATGCCGGGGGCGCGGCGGTGTGGGTGCTGATCGGGGCATTGGTGCTGTTTTGCATCGGCAATACGCTGATGGTGCAAGTGATGCGTGGCGAGGGGCTGGGGGTGGCGATTGTGCTCTCGTCGATTTTCCAGATGGTGGCGATCACGCTTTTGGCGACCGTCGCCTTTGGTGAGCGGCTGGCGCCTTTGCAATGGGCGGGGCTTGCCTTGGGGATCATGGCGGTGGCGATGATCGCTTGGCCGAAGGGGGCAGGGGCATGAGACATGTTCTGCCGGTTCTGACGGTTGTTCTGGCCATTGTGGTCATTTGGTATGCGGCAGCGGTCGGGCTGAACCGCGCCTGGATCTACGATCAGGCCGCACGCGCGGGGGTTGAGCCTGCGACCGGGATGGCGCTGATGTCCCAGACGTGGAACCAAGAGCGCCCGGTGTTGCCCGCGCCGCATCAGGTGGTGACGGAATTGGTCAAGAGCACCTTTGGCATGGCGCCGACGTCGAAGCGGTCTTTGGTTTATCACGGCTGGATCACGCTGTCGGCCACGCTGCTGGGCTTTGTCATGGGCACGACAATGGGCATTTTGCTGGCCGTGGGCATCATCCACAACCGCGCGATGGATATGAGCGTGATGCCTTGGGCGATTGCCAGCCAGACGATCCCCATTCTGGCGATTGCGCCGATGATCATCGTGGTCTTGAACTCGGTTGGGCTGCAGGGGCTGGTGCCGAAGGCGTTCATCTCGGCCTATTTGTCGTTCTTCCCGGTGGTGGTGGGGATGGTGAAGGGTTTGCGCAGCCCAGACCAGATGCAGTTGGACCTGTTGCAGACCTATCATGCCAGCCGGTCCGAGGTGTTCTGGAAGCTTCGCCTGCCCTCGTCGATGCCTTATCTCTTTACCAGCTTGAAGGTGGGTATGGCGGCCAGCCTTGTGGGCGCGATCGTGGGTGAATTGCCGACGGGGGCGGTGGCGGGTCTTGGGGCGCGGCTGTTGTCGGGCAGTTACTATGGCCAGACGGTGCAAATCTGGGCGGCCTTGTTTGCGGCGGCCTTGGTGGCGGCAGGCATGGTCATGCTGATCGGCATGGTGGAGCGAGGCACCTTGAAACGCATGGGGATGGCGCGATGAGCTGGGTTCTGGTGGCCTTGGGCGCTTGGGCGCTTGGCTGGTGGGTGAACAGCCGTCTTGCGGCCTCGCCCCTCGCGCGGACGCAAGCCGGCAAGCTGGCGGTGCCGGTCATTTTCGGCCTGACCATCCTGATCTTGTGGGAAGGCCTGGTGCGCGGGCTGAATGTCTCGCCCGTGATCCTGCCGCCGCCGTCGGCGGTCGCGGTGCGGTTTGGTGAAAGCCTGCCGATCCTGTGGGGCGATTTTGTGCAGACGGCGGTGAAGGGGGCCTTGTCGGGCTATCTTATTGGCTGTGCGGCCGCCTTTGCCACGGCGATCGTGATTGACCGCAGCCCCTTCTTGCAGCGCGGACTTTTGCCAGTGGGCAATTTTGTGGCCGCCCTGCCCATCGTCGGCATCGCGCCGATCATGGTGATGTGGTTCGGGTTTGACTGGCAGTCGAAGGCGGCGGTGGTGGTCGTGATGGTGTTTTTCCCGATGCTGGTGAACACGATTGCCGGGTTAAAAGCCACAGACGCCATGCAGCGCGATCTGATGGCCACCTATTCGGCCAGCTATTGGCAGACGCTCTTGAAACTGCGTTTGCCAGCGGCGATGCCCTTTGTGTTCAACGGTTTGAAGATTGCCTCGACGCTGGCCCTGATCGGGGCCATCGTTGCCGAGTTTTTCGGCAGCCCGACATTGGGCATGGGATTTCGGATCACGGCCAGCATCGGACAGCTTGCGCTGGACATGATCTGGGCAGAAATTGTTGTGGCAGCCATTGCCGGGTCGGCATTCTATGGACTTGTCGCGATGATCGAAAAGCGGGTGACGTTCTGGCACCCGTCACAACGGACTTAACAATGGCCCCGACAAAAGGGGCCGCAACACGGAGGTTTGGAATGAAAAAGCTACTGACTTCGGCGCTGTTCATGGCATTTGCCACGGGCGCGCAGGCTGCCGACGACGTGACGCTGCAGCTGAAATGGGTCACCCAGTCCCAGTTCGCGGGCTATTATGTGGCTGCAGCTAAAGGCTTTTATGAGGCTGAGGGCCTGAATGTCACCATTCTGCCCGGCGGCCCCGATGTGGCCCCGACCCAGGTGATCGCGGGCGGTGGTGCTGATGTGGTTGTCGACTGGATGCCGTCGGCCCTGGCCGCGCGCGAAAAGGGTCTGGCGCTTGTCAACATCGCCCAGCCCTTCAAATCCTCGGGCATGATGCTGACCTGCATGAAAGAATCGGGCATCACCAGCCCGGCGGATTTCAAGGGCAAAACCCTTGGCGTTTGGTTCGGCGGCAATGAATATCCGTTCCTGAACTGGATGAACAAGTTGGGCCTCAAGACTGACGGCACCGATGTCACCGTGCTCAAGCAGGGCTTCAACGTCGATCCGCTGTTGCAAAAGCAGGCGGCTTGCGTGTCGACCATGACCTATAACGAATACTGGCAGGTGATTGATGCGGGTGTGAGCCCGGACGACCTGATCACCTTCAAGTATGAAGATGAGGGCGTGGCGACGCTGGAAGACGGCCTTTATGTCATGGAAGCCAATCTGGCTGACCCGGCCTTTGAGGACAAGATGGTGCGCTTTGTGCGTGCGTCGATGAAGGGCTGGAAAGAGGCTGAGGCCAATCCGGATGAAGCGGCGATGATCGTTCTGGAGAACGATGCGACCGGCGCGCAGACCGAAGCACACCAGAAGCGCATGATGGGCGAGATCGCCAAGCTGACCGCTGGCTCGAACGGCGCTTTGGACCCGGCTGACTATGACCGCACTGTCGCGGCTCTGATGTCGGGCGGTTCTGACCCGGTTATCACCGCAGCACCTGCGGGCGCTTGGACCCATGCGATCACCGACAAGGCGCTGCAGTAACAACGGCTTGACGGCAAACAAGGGGGCGCGGGGGAAACCTTGCGCCCTTTTTCGTTTGTGACCGCGCCCGGCGGCAAGCTGCAAGGCTTTTTGAACGGCCTGAGTGCAAGTTTCCAATGGTCTTCCAAGGAAAGTGGGGAAGTGGCGGTCTGCATGACCTGACACTGTTTGGGTTGCGATCTTGGCCTTGCTGCATGGGCGGATGGCTGGTGGCGCTTGCGCTTTGTCCGTGGTCTTGTAAATATCTTTACAAACCCAAGGAGATGCCATGGCCCTGTCCGCCTTGACCGGAAGCCGTCTGCGTGAACGCAGGCAGGCCTTGGGGCTGCGGCAGGCCGATTTGGCGGCGCAGGTGGGGATTTCGGCCAGCTATCTGAACCTGATCGAGCATAATCGCCGCCGCATTGCCGAGGATTTGCTGACGCGGCTGGCGGCGGCGCTGGATGTCAGTCTCGACAGTCTTCAGGAAAGCCATGCCGAGGGGCGGATGGATGTCTTGCGCGCCGCGGCGGCGGCGGTGCCGGGGGCGGGGGCAGAGGTGGACCGATTGGACGAATTGGTCGGCCGATTCCCCGGTTGGGCCGCCACTCTGGGCGAGTTGCATGATCGCAGCCGCGCGCTTGGCCGGGTGGTCGAGGTGTTGAGCGACCGCATAGCGCATGACCCGCACCTGTCGGCCAGCCTGCATGAAGTGCTGTCGGCGGTGTCCTCGGTGCGCACCACGGCTGCCATTCTGGCCGATACCGACGATATTGATCCCGCATGGCGCCAACGCTTTCACCAGAATTTACACGCCGACAGCGAGCGTTTGGCCTTGGGTGCCGAGGCGCTGGTCGCCTATCTGGACGCTGCAGGATCTGGTCAGGAACAATCCATCGCCTCGCCACAAGAAGAAGTTGAAGCTTGGGCGGAGGCTTGCGACTGGCAGTTGGACAGTTTGCAGGATCTGGCCCAGTCAACCCATCTGGCCTCGGGTGCCGGTCGGGCCTTGGCGGCGGCTTTGCAGACGCAGTTTGTGGCCGATCTTGTCGCGATGCCCGATGCTGCCTTTGCCGCGGCGCTGGCCCGGTTCGGACCAGATCCGCTGGCGTTGGCCGGGTTGTTTGGTGTTCCGGTCCTGGCCGCCTTTCGCCGCATCGCGCTGCGCCCCGGATCTGGGCTGGGGTTGCTCTTGTGCGATGGGTCGGGCACCTTGACCTTGCGCAAGGCGGTGGCCGGGTTTTCCTCGCCGCGCTTTGGGGCGGCCTGTCCGCTTTGGCCCTTGTTCACGGCCTTGACCCGGCCCGAAGCCCCGGTTGAGGCGGTGATCGCATTGCCCGGCCCGCAAGGCGCGCGGTTTCGTGCGCGGGCCTTTTGCCAGACCCGCTTTCCGGGCGGCTTTCGAGGCCCGGAACTGCGGGAGGCAGCAATGCTCTTGCAGCCCGAACTGGCCGGATCAGAGGCTGGGTTTGAGGTCGGCTCAACCTGCCGCATTTGTCCCCGTGTTGACTGCCCTGCACGGCGTGAACCGTCGATCCTGCGCGGCTGACAAATCGAAAATGGCACTGCGACCCGCCAAGACATTTTGACAGCGCCGCGTTTTCCTCCGATAGTCATAAATACGTGACAGCAAGGCGAGGAGGGGGCGATGTCCGGGCGCGTGCTGCTCATTGAGGATGAACCGAACATCGCCGAGGCGATTCGCTTTATCCTGTCGCGGGACGGCTGGGATGTGACGGTCGAGGAGAACGGTGCGCAGGCGCTGCCGCGCGTGGCCGATGTGAAGCCCGATCTGGTGATTCTGGACCTGATGCTGCCGGGGATGAGCGGGCTGGAGATTCTGTCCTCGCTGCGCGCCAACCCTGCGACCGAGGCCCTGCGGGTGCTGATGCTGACCGCAAAGGGGCAGGGGCGTGACCGACAAGCGGCCGAGCGGGCCGGGGTGTCAGCCTTTATGTCCAAACCGTTTTCCAATGCTGAAATGCGTGCGCAGGTGCGTGCCTTGATGGAGGGCTGATCCGATGCCAGGCGGCCCACTGTTTCTGGCGCGCGCGATTTATCGTCGGCGCAGGCTGCGCGATGCGGCACGGCTGTTGCCGGTGCTGGGGCTGTTGCTGATGCTTTTGCCCGCGCTTGGGCGCGACACATCGGGTGATGTGCGCGATGCGATTTATCTCTTTTTGTTATGGGCCTTGCTGATTGCAACTGCGGCCGTGCTGGCACCTCGCCTTTCGTCGACCGAGGGCGATGAGGACAGTGACATCGCGGCCGATGCTCCGGCGTCTGCACCGCGCAGCGCCGAGGATCCGCGCTGAGATGCCGTTCAACCTGCTGGTCCTGTCCTGCCTGATTTACGTGATCTTCCTGTTTTCGGTGGCGTTTTTCGTCGAGCGGCGGGCGACGCAGGGCCGGATGGGGTTCCTGCGTTCGCCTCTGATCTACACGCTGTCGTTGTCGATCTATTGCACGGCATGGACGTTCTATGGTGCCGTCGGCTACGCTGCGCGTTCGGGGATAGAATTTCTGACGATCTATCTTGGGCCGACGTTGGTGTTCGTTGGATGGTGGCTGATCCTGCGCAAGCTGGTGCGGATTGGTCGGCAACAGCGCGTCACCTCGATTGCCGATCTGATCTCCAGCCGCTTTGGCAAATCGAACATCCTTGGTGTGGTGGTCACGCTGATCGCAGTGGTGGCGACCACGCCCTATATCGCGCTGCAATTGCAGTCGATGACGCTGTCGTTTTCGGTCTTTGCGCAAGACACGCCCGAGGCTTGGCTTCTGCCCAGACATGAAGACATTGCGCTGTGGGTGGCGGCGGGGCTGGCGCTGTTCACCATTCTGTTCGGCACCCGCAATCTTGATGCCAAAGAGCAGCACCACGGCATTGTGACGGCGATTGCCGTTGAGGCGGTGGTCAAGCTGGTGGCCTTGCTGGCGGTGGGGATCTTTGTGGTCTGGGGGCTGGCGGGCGGCATCGGCGCGGTCATCGACAAGATCGCAGCGGTTGAGGCCGATGGCTGGCAGATGAAGCCAGATCGCTGGCTGGCCTTGATCGCTGTCTCTGCGGCGGCGGTCATCAGCCTGCCGCGCATGTTTCAGGTCATGGTGGTGGAAAACGTCGACGAGGCACATCTGGCGCGCGCCTCTTGGGCCTTTCCGTTGTACCTTTTCGCGATGAGCCTGTTCATCCTGCCCATCGCCGTGGTGGGGATGGAACGGATGCCGGCCGAGGCCAATCCGGACATGCTGGTTTTGACTTTGCCTTTGTCCGAAGGGCAGGGCGCTTTGGCCATGCTGGCCTTTTTGGGCGGGTTTTCCAGCGCCACGTCAATGGTGATCGTGGAAACCATTGCCTTGGCCACGATGATTTCCAACAACGTCGTCATGCCGCTGTGGCTGCGGCTGCGCCCGGATGCGGCGATGTCGGGCAATCTGCGTGCGGGCGTCTTGCTGACCCGGCGGTTGGCGATTGTTGGGGTCTTGGGTCTTGGGTTTCTCTATTACCGTATCTCTGGTGGCTCGACCGCGTTGGCGGCCATCGGGTTGATTGCCTTTGTCGGCATGGCGCAGTTTATGCCTGCACTTTTGGGCGGGATTTTCTGGCGCGGGGCCACCAAGGCCGGGGCACTTACCGGGTTGACGGTTGGGTTCGTGGTTTGGGTCTTTACGCTTTTCCTGCCCTCGTTCGGTGAAGGTGCTGTTTTGTCGGCGCAGATCTTTTCCGAGGGGTTGTTTGGGCTGGATTGGCTAAGGCCAAGGGCGCTTTTTGGAACCGATGGGATGGATCCTTTGGTCCATTCGGTGTTCTGGTCGCTGGCGTTGAATGCGACTGCCTTTGCGCTGGTGTCGCTGGTCACCTTCCCTGACCCAGTTGAGCGGATTCAGGGCGTGGCCTTCGTCAACGCCTTTGACCGCGAGACGCAAGCCGAGCGGTTGGGCTGGAGCCAAGGTCAGGCCGAGCCGGAGGCGCTTTTGACACTGGCGCAGCGGATCTTGGGCGAGGAGGCGTTGACCTTTTTCGAGGCACAAGCGCGCGCCCAGGGCAAAGAGGGGTTTTTGCCCGATCTGACGCCCGAGTTTCTGGCCGAGGCTGAGCGGCGGCTGGCAGGCTCGGTTGGGGCGGCGACAGCGCATGCGATGATCAGCCAGTTGTTCGGCCGCGCCACGGTGACGGTGGAAGACCTGATGGCGGTGGCCAATGAAACGGCACAGATCATGGAGTATTCGGCCAAGCTGGAGGCCAAGCAAGACGAACTTTCGCGCGCGGCACGGCAGTTGCGCGAGGTGAACGAAAAGCTTACCCAGCTTTCGGTGCAAAAGGACGCGTTTCTAAGCCAGATCAGCCATGAATTGCGCACGCCGATGACTTCGATCCGGGCCTTTTCAGAGATTCTGACCGAGGGCGATATACCGCCACAGATGGTGCAGGAATCCGGACGGATCATCCATTCCGAGGCGGTGCGTCTGACGCGGCTGTTGGATGATCTTCTGGACCTGTCGGTTTTGGAAAATGGCTCGGTTCAGCTGAATCTTGATCTTGTGCATCTGGGGGGCATGATCGACCGGGCCGTTCAAGCTGCCAGCCAGACGCGCCCGGACCGCGCGTTTGACATCGTCCGCGACCCCTTGGCCGAAGATATCCACCTTTTGACTGACCCCGACCGTCTGGTTCAGGTGTTCATCAACCTGATTTCGAACGCGCGCAAGTATTGCGACGCCGATCCGGGCGTGTTGCGCATTGTGGTGCGGCAAAAGGGTGGGCGGATCACGGTGGATTTCATTGACAATGGCAAGGGAATTCCCAAGGAATCCCAGAGACTTATCTTCGAGAAATTCGCGCGATTGACCGATCAGATGCGCGCCGGGGGCGCGGGGCTGGGGCTGGCCATCGTGCGCGAGATCATGACCAATCTGGGCGGATCGATCACCTATCTGCCCGGCCAGCGCGGGGCCGCATTCCGGGTGATGCTGCCCTTGCGGCTGGAAAAGCCTGTGCCGGGGATGGCGCAGGGCTAAACCGGATCAACGTAAAGCCTTTGGCAACCTGTTTGTGGCAGTTCTAAACTGTGCAAAGCTGCGGAGGGTATGGTGTCTGAGGGGGTGATCCGGCGCAAAGTGGCTGCGGCACGCGGCGATTTGGCGGATAGTGGGCCGGGCGCTGATCGCGGCTGGCGTCTGGCCTTGGCGCGGGCGGCCTGTCATCAATTGAAGGCCCCGCTTGAGGTAACGACTTTGGCGCAGGCCCGCGTGGGTTTGGCCGAGGTGTTGGAGGTGCCGGCGGAGCGCGCCCTTGTCGCCGTGCTGGAAGGCCCGTGCGAAGGTTTGGGCATGCTGGCACTGTCGCCCGAGGTGTTTCAGGCGATGGTGGAAGTTCTGACCATCGGGCGCGTGGCACCGGTGGCCGGTGCTGCCCGCAAACCCACCCGGACGGATGCGGCGATGCTGGCCCCGATGATTGATGCCGCGCTGCTTGATCTTGAGGCCGGGCTGGCCGAAGAGGCAGATCTGATATGGGCTGGTGGCTGGCGTTATGCCTCGTTTCTAGACGATCCACGGCCTTTGGGCCTGATGCTTGAAGATTTTGCCTATCGGTTGATCACGGTCGAGGTGGATCTGGCGCTGGGTGCGCGCCAAGGCAGGGTGGTTCTGGCGCTGCCGGCTGACGGGCGCGGTCGCAAACCTCGGGATAAGGCAATGGGCGCGGTTGCTGATACAGTGGCGGCTGAGCATCGCTTTGCCGAGGATTTGGCCGAACATGTGTCGAATGCGCAGGTACGGCTTGACGCCGTGCTGACGCGGTTTTCGTTGCCTTTGTCTCGGGTGGTCGGCCTTGCGGTGGGCGATCAGTTGGTGCTGAGCGCGGCTTCCTTGGACCAGATCAGCCTTGAAGGGTTGGACGGGCGCAAGATGGCTGAGGGGCGATTGGGGCAAAACCGGGGGCTGTGTGCGGTGCGACTGACCGCTGGACTAAGTGCTGGTCGTGGTCCGGCACCGCCGTTGGTTGGTGAGGGGGTTGTACCAACATATGCGAGCGTTGCGTCTGGCCAGCCGTCGAATGCGCCAGACCTTGCCAGTCTGCCAGCCGCTTTGCGTCAAAGCGCCTAGATCGGGCAGGGCGCGCTTAAACTTGGCGGGCAAAGGCCTCAATCAGGGGGCGGAGCGGCTCATGGGCATAACCGTGGCGGGCGGCAATCGCCAGCATCTCATCCGTGGGAATCTGACCCGCGTTCATCAACTCCCACACCACGGTGGAGCGGTTGCCCGAGGCGCAATAGGCCAGCACTGGCCCGCCTGCTGTCTCTACCGCCTCGCGCTGGCGCGCGACAAGATCGGGCGAGAACTCGCCGGGGTAAACCGGGTTGAACACAAATTTCAAACCCGCCGTCTCAGCCGCGATGGCCATGCTGTCAGCCTGCAGATCACCGCCGATTTCACCATCGGGGCGGTTGTCGATCACCAGCACAAAGCCTGCCGCCTTGATCGCGGCAAGATCTTCGGGGTCGATCTGCGGGGCCACGGCGTAGTCGGGGGTCAGGCGGCGAAGATCAAGTGTCATGGCGATGTCCTTGGCGTAAACGGTCAGGGGCAGGCGGCGGTCAAGAGGTGGTGCGCGACGACAGCCAACCGGCCACCAAAGGAGCTATGACCATACCCGAGACCATGGAAAGGAGAAAGAGGGCCCCGCCCCAACCTCCGATTGCGAATGAGGCCAGCGCCGGGCCGGGGCAAAGTCCGGCAAGGCCCCAGCCCGCGCCGAACATCAAGGATCCGGTGATAAGTGCTGGGTCCAGCTTGGCAGGCGTCCGGTCCGGGATGGGCGCGCCCAAAAGCGAGACGCCCCGCCGCTCGGCGATGCGCCAGACAAAGAGCATCGGCAAGACCGCGCCGCCCAGCACAAAGGCCAAGGTTGGATCCCAGTCGCCAAAGAAATCAAGCCATCCCTGCACCTTGCGGGTGTCAATCATGCCTGAAACCAACAGGCCCGAGCCAAAGAGGCCACCCGCCAGAAAGGCCACCAGATCCCGCGGTTCGGTCGGGAGTTTGAGTGTCGTGTTGGCCATCAAATCAACTCCAGCCCATGGCGGAACACCAAGACGGTGACTGCGCCACCCAGCAGGTAAAGCCCTGTCGAGGCAAGACCGCGCGGGGCCAGCCGTGAGATGCCGCAAACGCCGTGCCCCGATGTGCAGCCATTGGCCAGCCGGGTGCCGATTCCCACAAGTAGCCCGGCGGCGATGATTACGATGGGGTTGGTGGTGATCTGGGTGTCAACGCTGGTATAAAACGGCACCAAAAGTGGTGGCACGACCAAGGCGCCGAACACAAAGGCCAACCGCTCCATCATGGTGCTGCGGCCAGTGCCATCCACCAGACCACCAAGGATTCCCGAAGCCCCCATGATCCGGCCATTGACCAGCAGGTATATCGCCGCTGCGCCACCGATCATCAGACCGCCGACCGCCCCCCAGATCCAATCAGTTGGAATCATCCCATCTTCCCCCATTTCCCGATGGTGGTGTCTTAGCGCAGCCTGAGGTCAAGGACCATGGCCGCAAGCTGTGCGTCCTCAAGCGCGATTACAAGCCGTTGACCGGCACTTTCAGATAGCTGACGCCGTTGTCATCGGGTTCGGGCATTTGCCCCGCGCGCATGTTCACCTGCAACGACGGGATGATAAGGCGCGGCATGGCAAGGCTGGCATCGCGGGTCTTGCGCATGGCGATGAATTCATCGCGCGACTTGCCCGCACCAACGTGTTTGTTCAGCGCCTTTTGCGCACCCACCGTGGTTTCCCACGCGTATTGGTCGCGTCCTTCGGCCTTATAGTCATGGCCGACAAAAATGCGGGTGTCCTCGGGCAGGATCAGGATTTTCTGGATCGATTCCCACAGGGTCTCGGCCGATCCGCCCGGAAAATCGCAGCGCGCAGTGCCGAAATCGGGCATGAACAGCGTGTCGCCCACAAAGGCTGCGTCCCCGATGACATAGGTCAGGCAGGCGGGCGTGTGGCCGGGGGTGTGGAACACCTCGGCACGCATCTGGCCGATCATCAGACTGTCGCCTTGGGAAAACAGCCGGTCGAACTGGCTGCCATCGCGTTGAAACCGAGTGCCCTCGTTGAATATCTTGCCAAAGGTGTCTTGTACGACGGTGATCCGCTCACCGATCCCGATTTTGCCGCCCAGCGCCTCTTGGATATAAGGCGCGGCTGAAAGGTGGTCGGCATGGACATGGGTTTCCAGAACCCATTCCAGCCGAAGGCCATTGTCGCGGATAAACGCGATCACCGCATCGGCCGAGCGGGTGTCGGTGCGCCCGGAGGCGTAGTCAAAGTCCAAAACCGAGTCAATCACCGCACAGGCCCGTCCCTCGGGCTCTTGCACGACATAGGTGATGGTGTTGGTGGCCTCATCGAAAAAGGCGTGAACCTTGGGTGTCATGGCGCGTTCCTCGGTCAGTTGCTGGGGTCAAGGTAAGCCTGATTCATTTACATTTCAAGATATGAATATGTGTTGGGTTCTGGTGCGGACCCGGGTTGTTGATGTGCATCAAGGCGCGCTCCAGCGCGACGGATTAGGTTGTTGGCCACGATAGGAGCATTGGCAT
The DNA here is from genome assembly GCA_044377735.1 of Paracoccaceae bacterium. Taxonomy (GTDB): domain Bacteria; phylum Pseudomonadota; class Alphaproteobacteria; order Rhodobacterales; family Rhodobacteraceae; genus Tabrizicola_A. The sequence continues at coordinate 31,599 of JBILYK010000031.1, forward strand.
GATTTCACTTTCCCAGCGCAAGAGCCAGCTTGAGGCACGCCTTTCCGAACTGCAGGCGCGCTTGCATCGCATTGATAATGAGTTGGACGCCCACACCTCTCCCGATTGGGAAGATATCGCAATCGAGCGCGAGGCTGAGGAGGTGTTAGAGGATCTGGGCTTCGCGGGTCAGTTGGAACTGCGCCAGATTTCGGCAGCGCTGCAGCGGATTGATGCCGGTGATTTTGGCACCTGCACCAAGTGCGGGGCAAAGATCGACGAAGAGCGGCTGGATCTTTTGCCACAGACCCCGTTTTGCCGGCACTGCGCCGCTTAGGCCAAGGTTCTGGTCCAAGGTAGGCAGGAGCGGCGTTTGATATGGCTGAAAATGGAGAGATCAAAATGACACAAAAACCGACACACGACAGCGCCGCGACACCTGCCGCGCAGGTGGCCCATCTGGTGGGCACGATGACAGAGGCGGCCTTGGTAGGCCAAGTGGTGGGTCTAAAGCTGTTGGCCGCCGAGATGGAGGGCTTGGGCCATATCATGCCGGGTGTGTCCGGGGCAGAACATCAGCCAGCCTTTGAAAGCCGGACAGATACCGAAATCGAGGCCGATTTCGACAATATGCCGGTCTGAAACACTACGGCTGTCTGAAGCACTATTCCTGCCTGAAACACTATAACTCTGTGAAGCCGATTGCTTCGTCGTGCAAAGCGCGGGCTCTGCCCGGTGGCGGGATTGCCTTTTGTCCCAGCAACTTGCTTAATGCCGTATCAAGGGGATGCGCGTGACCAAGCGCGAACCTGCGGTGTTGGCAGGGGCAGGTGATGACGTGTGATGAGCGGCTGATCTGGCAGGACCAGCGCGGGGCGGTGCGCCTTTTGTCTTTGGCGCGACCTGCGTTTAACGCGCTGAGCCACCCGTTGCTGAGCGCCCTGTCGTCGGCTTTTGCCGAGGCAGAGGCTGATCCTTTGGTGCAGGCCGTGGTGCTGTCTGCCGAAGGTCCGCATTTTTCTACCGGAATGGACGCGGGTGATCTGGGGCCCGTAGGCGTTGCGCCACTTCGGCCGCTGGTCGCACAGATCGACGCGATGACAAAACCCGTAGTGGTGGCCTTGCAGGGATATGTCCTTGGAAGTGGGCTCGAGTTGGCACTGGCCTGTCATGGCCGTTTGGCGCAAGAGGGCGCGCGTTTGGGCTTTGCGGAAATCGCGCTTGGGCTGTTGCCGGTGGCCGGTGGTATCCAGCGGTTGGCGCGGCTGGTGGGCGCACCAGTGGCGGCGCAGATGTTGCTGGAGGGCAGGGCGCTGACGGCGGTTGAGGCGCTGGCGATGGGTCTTGTCGATGACGTGGTGGAAGGTGCTGGGCACGCGGCGACCTTGGCCCAAGCCGAAAAGCTGGCGGTGCGGCTTGCAAAGCAGGCATTGACACCCAGCCTGAAACGGCGCGACGGGCTGCGTGACCCGGTCGCCTATCTGTCCGCCGTCACCGAGGCGCGCAAGCGGCTGGTCGGGACGGTCTTGCCGGCCCCCTTTGCGGTGGTGGGTTGTGTCGAGGCGGCGCTGCTCTTACCGGCTGAACAGGGCCTTGCGTTTGAGGCCACCCAAAGCGAAGCGATGGCCGAAAGCCCCGAAGCCTTGGCGCTGCGCCACGCCTTTATGGTGGAGCGTCGCGCACTTGTATTGCCCGCAGCACTTGCCGCACCCGATCCTGCGTCCAACCGGTCCGCGCTTGCGCGGATCACGCTGATGGGATCGGGTGGGCCTGTGCCCGAAGTGGCGCTGCAAGCTCTTTGCGCGGGCTTTGCCGTGTGTCTGGTCGGGCCAGACCATGCGGCCCTTTCGGCCGTGCTGCGGCATGTCGCCACCCGTCAAGAGGCGATGGTGGCCGAAGGACGGCTGAGCCCTTCGACCCGCGAGGCTGATTGGGCGCGGCTGGTCGCGGTCTTGCCGAGCGAGGCCAATGCGCCGGCTGATCTGGTGCTGGTTGCCCCTGATGCGCCGCGGCTGTCCGGTCTGCCCGGCCCGGCGCTGGCTTTGGGTGGTTTGGGCCCGGTGGTTTTGCACCCCGGACTTGCAGTCGGCGCCTTGGCCACCTTGGCCGTGGTGCCGGATGCGGTCCTTGCCCCACAGATCGGTGCCGCGGATTTTGCCCGCAGGTTGGGCTGGAAGCTGGTCTTGCAAGGACCGGGGGCTGCGATGGATCAGCGGTTGCGCCAAGCCTTGTCGCGTGCTGTGGCAGCGCTGGAGGCCGATGGGTGGACGCGCGCGCAGGTTCAGACGGCGCTTGCAGCGCAGGGCGTGGTTGGGCTGCGACCCGTGATCGGGACCGCAGACCGTGCAACGGCGCGCGCAGAGGCCGAGGCGATTGTCGAGTTTTGCATCGCGGCCCTGATGGCCGAGGGCTTGCGCCTTTTGGAAGGACGCGTGGCCCGGCGGCCCGGCGATATCGATACCGCAGCGCTTTTGACGCGTTTGATGCCGCGCTGGCAGGGCGGGCCCATGTTTCAGGCCGACCAGATCGGCCTGATGGCCCTGCGCGCCGATCTGCGACAGCGCGCCCGGACCAATGCGGCACTGTTCACACCGCCCGCTATCCTTGACACGCTGATCGCGCAGGGCCAGCGGTTAAGCGACCTGAACCGCGCTTGAGGGCGGCAAGATTACGCCAGCATAACCCCAAAGACCACGCACATCAGGCCAAGCCCAGACACCGCCAGCGCGGCCATATTCAACAGAACGGCCCGATGCAGAACCGCGCGCATCTGCTCATCTGGCAGTTGGGCTTTCTTGGCGCGCATCGCAATGATGACGCAATACACAAGACCCGCCACGCCCAACAGCGTCAGACCCGCCCCGATCCAGATCAACCAAGCCATCTCAATTCCTCTTTTCGCTGGCCCCGGTCTTGTCGCAGCCGGTCCCGTCATGGGCTTCATGCCTGCCTTTGGGTCAAAGTTCAACGCATGCGAACGGCGAGGGGGCTGATATCCGCAGGGCAAAGGCGGGGGGCCGACGGTCGTCAGCCCAAAAGCCGCGCCAGACCGGCGCTTGGGCTTTGGCGCAATGACTGCTTATGGCGGATCGCGTTTGATCGGGTTCAGCCGATCAAACGTGATCCGCTTAGAACAACAGGTTATTCACATTTCCGTTGGTGTCGGTCGCATTGCCAGACCCGCGCGCCGTGCCCGAGCCCTTCACGAAGCTGCCCTGCACCCGTGTGCCATCGGCGCAGACGGCGTAGATCTTGCCGGTGTTCTTCGCCACGCCCTCAATCACCAGCGTCGGGACGGCGGCGATGGGGCCCCGCAGAGGGTAAAGCTGCATCGAGGCGCTGCCGGGGGCCAAAAGACCAAGCAGGCTAACCAATGCAATCGATCTGAGGCCCATGTTCGTCCCCATCCTCTGCGCAGTGGGGAAAGGTTGGCTGGGGCACTGGGATACCGGGTAGGGCGATGATTGGCTAGGAGAAAGGGGCGAGGGGCATAGGCGGCGGGGCGGTTGATGCGTTCAGTTTGGAATGGGTTATCAAGTGAGAATTGGATGGCATTGGTGAAAATGCGATCGATGCAAGCTCTGTTGGCGTTCATCTGATGGCTGCAGTTGATTTTAACGCATGAATTAACCGCCACAATGCGCCTGATCCGTTTATTTTGTTGGGTTGATGATTGAGATTCCGTGTCCGCATTATTTGTAAATCGCAAGCAAGGACCATCGCTGAGGTTCAGGTCAGAATCGCCTCTTAAATTATATTTGATTTTTGTCGATTAATCTTGCTGTATATCAAGAATTTCTAGTTTTGGAAGAATTTTGGATTCTCTTAGCAATTTCAGATTGAAACCTTCTGTTTCACAAAGTGTTTCTTGTTTAAATCAAGTGTTTTGGTGCCTGTTGGTTTTTCCTGACTCTCGATTTTTTATTCTTCAAGCGGTGGTTTCAACGCAGCGCGGCTGTTTAATCCTTGAACTCCTTCTCAACTTATTGCGATGTGGGCTTTGATTGGGAAATCATCGTGATTTGCCCTGAACTGTCTTTTAGGAGCATCTCATGACCGGCAAGCGCGGCAAAAAGTCACTCACCTCTCAAGTGTCGTTCGACTTTTC
>JBILYK010000111.1:0-11377 GCA_044377735.1 Paracoccaceae bacterium
GAGAAACGCCATAAACCCCGCCCCCTTGCGGGATGGGGGTGGGGGGAACCTGCGGCCTAGGGGAGCAAAGCCACCCTCAGAACCGCTCAGCCCGCAGCACTTGGGTATCCGTCACCGACACCACGCCAATGTGGCAGGGTCTCTGCCGGAGGCGTTTCCGACGGTGCCGGATCGGGAGCCTCGCTGGGCAGCGGGTCCGGGAGATCCGGCGCGCCTTCGTCTGGCATGTCGGGCTCGCTCTGAGGCATCTCCTCGGGAGACCTTGGCGGATCCTCGCGCGGTGGTCTGCGCGGCGGTGTCGCCAAGGTCAGGGGCAAGATCTGCGGTGCCATGGCACCCCCCCTAATCCATGCGTGCCCAATCATCGACCTCACGCTCGGCGGCGTCTTTGGCGATGCCATAGCTCTCTTGCACCTTTCCCACAAGTTGGTCACGCTTGCCGGCGATTTTGTCGAAATCGTCATCGGTCAGCTTGCCCCATTTTTCCTGCGCCTTGCCTTGAAACTGCTTCCACTTGCCTTCGATCTGGTCCCAATTCATCGCGTCTCTCCGTGCTAAAGTGTCACCGGACCCCGGCCGATTGACCCGAGTCACACCCATCCTAGCGGCGCGCAGACACCCCGCGCTGACGCAGATCAGCATGTGGAAGGATCAGGCCTTTGGTCAGGCGCTGGGAGCGGGGTCAGATCAGGCCGCGCCAACGCAACAGCGCGATGAGCAGAAATGCCAAGACCAGCAACGACACCGCAATCGAGGTCGCAACGGCCAAGGTGCCAGACCAAAAGCCCGAATAGGGCTTCAGCGCATCAAATGGTGCAGGCAGATGTCATAGTTCTGCGCCAAGGCGGCGAGGTCGACTTGCAGCAAAAGCTTGGGGTTCTGCGCCATGGCGGCGGCCTCGGCCACGGCTTTTGCGGCCTGGCGCACTTTGCGGGGCAGCGCGCGGCCACACGAGGCCAGCTTCGCCTCAAGCCCGGTGCCCCGCGCGCCAAGCCTGTCTTGCATCAGGCTGGCAATACGGTCAGCCATCTGCTGAATGGAAATCGCGCTCATGAAAATGCTCCTTGGCGGGCATGATAAAGGCCGAAGCGCAGGGCGCGCAACGGCTCTGGCCCTTTCAGGCGGCGCTGGCTAAAACCCGTGCCATGCTTGCAACCATTCAGCACCCTGCGACCACCCCGACCGACGCGCCACCCTTGGTGATCGCGCATGGGCTTTATGGCTCGGGGCGCAATTGGGGGGTGATCGCGCGGCGACTGGCCGATGTCCGCGATGTCGTGGCGGTGGACATGCGCAACCATGGGGCCAGCCCTTGGGCGGACAGCCATTCCTATCCCGATCTTGCCGATGATCTGGCAAAGGTGATCTTGTCCTTGGGTGGGCGGGTGGACCTTCTGGGCCATTCGATGGGCGGTAAGGCGGCCATGCAATTGGCGCTGACCCAAAGTGCGCTGGTTCGCCGGTTGGTGGTGGCCGATATCGCGCCAGTCGCCTACAGCCATGACCAGACTGGGCATATTCAGACGATGCGCGGGCTGGATCTGACCAATCTTCACAGCCGGGCTGAGGCGGATCAGAGACTTTCGGCGCTGGTCGAAGATGCCGGGATGCGGGCGTTTTTTCTGCAATCTCTGGACCTCAAGGCCGAAGGCGGGCCGCGCTGGCGGCTGAACTTTGACGTGCTTGAGGCCGAGATGCCGAAAATCGTCGGCTGGCCCGGCACGGGGGGCGGCTTTGAGGGCCCAACCCTGTTCCTGACCGGGGCTGACAGTCATTACGTGCAGCCCGAATACCGAGAGGCGATCCGTGCGCAGTTTCCCAAGGCCCGCTTTGCCAAGCTGATCGGCGCAGGCCATTGGTTGCACGCCGAAAAACCGCGTGAGTTTGAAGAGGCGGTTCGGGTGTTCCTGACGGCCTGAGGCGCGCGCAGGCCCCTCCCTGAGCACCTCGTGCCCGCGTCGGGGGGCTAGGCTTTGCTCCAACCCTCAATCTTGCGGTAAAGCGTCGAAGGCGACAGCTCCAGCACCCGCGCGGCGCGCGGCACCGGTCCGCCGGGGCGCGCCCCCCCCGGCCCGGGGGGGGCCCTTAACTCTCGCCCCGCCCCCGGGGGGGGGGGGGGGGGGGGGGGCCAATTCCGCGCGGTGGGGCCGGATCAATCTGGCGGTCCAGCGTATCGGGCAGCATGTCCAGCGTGACAAGGCCGCCCTCGTTCAACACCACAATGTTGCGGATCACGTTCAGCACTTGGCGCACATTGCCCGGCCAAGGCAGGGCGCGGAACAGCGCCTTGACCGGACCGTCCAGCCCGTCAAAGGGCTTTCCCTCCTCGCGGGAAAAACGCGCGAGCGCGTTTTCGGCGATTTCCAGCACATCCTCACCCCGGTCGCGCAAAGGGGGCATGTGCAAGGGCACGACAAACAGGCGGTAATAGAGATCCTCGCGGAACTCGCCGCGCCGCACCGCGTCCAGCGGGTCACGGTTGGTGGCGCAGATGATGCGGACATTCACTTTGCGCGGCCGGGTCGCGCCCACCGGCACCACGGTGGAGGTCTGCAAGAACCGCAACAGCTTGGTCTGCAGGGCCGGGGCCATTTCACAGATTTCATCCAAGAACAGCGTGCCGCCATCCGCCGCCGCCGCCGCCCCCGGTTTGTCGGAAATCGCGCCGGTAAAGCTGCCCTTCATATGGCCGAACACTTCGGATTCCAAAAGGTCCTGCGGGATCGCTCCGCAGTTCAGCGCGATGAAAGGGCCCGCTGCGCGAGGCGAGGCGGCATGCACCGCCAGCGCGCACAACTCTTTGCCGGTACCACTTTCGCCGGTGATGAACACCGTGGCCATCGACCGCGCGACCGAGCGGATTTTCTGATGCAGCCGCTCCATCACCTCGGATGAGCCGATAAACCCCGACCCGGCCAGACTGTCGGGGCTGTCAACAGTGGCGGGCTGAGGGCGTGGGGCGCGGCGTGGGGCGGTGGCGACCTGGCGACCTGGCACATTCGACACCGCCGACAAAAGCCGCGCCTCGTCAAAGGGTTTGACCAAAAACTCATGCGCCCCGGCCCGCATCGCCTCAACCGCCCTACCGACCGAGCCATGCGCCGTCATCACGATCACCGCAGTATCGGGGCGCAGGGCCAGCATGTCTTGCATCAAGACAAGACCATCGCGGTCGGGCAGGACCAGATCCAACAGCACAATGCCAATCTCGCTTTGCGCAAACAGCCGCAGCGCTTCGCTGGCCGTGGCGGCGCTGACCACCTTATGCCCCGCCTTGACCAGCACGCTGCGGTAAAGGACCTGCAGCGACTGGGTGTCTTCGATCAGCAACAGGGGGGCGGGCGTGCCAGTTGGGGGCTGTTTCATGGCTGAAGCTCCCGTGCCATCTCTTGCACCCGATCAATCAACCGGATGACGGCGCGGTCAATCGGAGCAACCAAACCTTGCAGCAGGTCTGAAGCAAGGGGCAGATCGGTGCGCGTCTCATGGGCCCATTGGTTAAGCCGGATGGCCAGATCATGCAATTCCGCCTCCCCCGCCGTACCAGCCAGCGCCACCAGAACATGGCTGTGGTCGCGCAAGGCCGCGAGATCGCCCAAGGCCGCGGCACGGATCAGGCCGGTACGCGCGGCCTGCAAATCTTCGTCCAGCCGGGCAAAAAGTTCGGCCGCGTTTATGAGGCCGGCAATCCGGGCCAGATCTTTCAAAGGGTCGCTCACAGAGGCCGCCATCAGCCAAACCTCTGCCGGGGTCGCTGACCAAGGTGCGGCGACGCGCAGGCCAGACGTACCAAAGCTGGGCAGGGCCAAGACGAGTGGGCTTTGGTCAGGTGAGCGGTACAAAACATCATGGCCTTGCAGGTTAGCCCTTGCCACGCCTTTGTCCAGTCAGCCTGTGGTTGGGCCAAGCCTATTTGCCGCCCGCCAGCCCCAGCGATTTCAGCGCCACGGTGATTTCATCCAAAATTGCCGGATCGTCGATGGTCGCAGGCATTTTCCATTCGAGCCCATCGGCGATTTTCACCATAGTGCCGCGCAGGATCTTGCCTGACCGGGTTTTTGGCAGACGGTCCACCACCACGGCGCGTTTGAAATCAGCCACCGGGCCGATCTTCTCGCGCATCAGCTTCACGCATTCTGCCACCACCTCTGCCGCCTCACGGTTCGCCCCTTTGTTCAGGCACAGGAACCCCAAGGGCGACTGGCCCTTCAGATCATCCGAGACACCGATCACCGCACATTCGGCCACATCCTTATGGCCGGCCAAGACCTCTTCCATCGCCCCGGTCGAAAGCCGGTGCCCCGCGACATTGATGACGTCATCGGTGCGCGCCATGATGTAAAGATAGCCGTCCTCGTCGATATAGCCCGCATCGCCGGTTTCATAAAATCCGGGGAAGTGGTTGAGATAGCTTTTCTTGAACCGTTCCTCGGCGTTCCACAGCGTCGGCAGCGTGCCGGGAGGCAGGGGTAGCTTAATCGCGATGGCGCCCAAGGTGCCGGGCGCCACTGCATGGCCGCCCTCATCCAACACCTGCACATCAAACCCCGGCATCGGCACCGAAGGCGAGCCGATCTTGATCGGCATTGCCTCAATCCCGATGGGGTTTGCGGCAATGGCATAGCCAGTTTCGGTCTGCCACCAATGGTCGATCACCGGCACCTTCAGATGGGCTTGCGCCCACAAGATGGTGTCAGGGTCCGCCCGTTCCCCGGCCAGATACAGCGCTTGCAGGCGCGACAGGTCATAATCGCCCACCAGCTTGCCCTGAGGATCCTCGCGCTTCACCGCGCGAATGGCGGTCGGGGCGGTGAAGAAGGCGCGCACCTTATGCTCGGCAATCACCCGCCAGAAAGTACCTGCATCCGGTGTGCCTACCGGTTTGCCTTCAAAGACAATCGTGGTGCAACCGGCAATCAAAGGCGCATAGCAGATGTAGGAATGGCCCACGACCCAGCCCACGTCAGATGCCGCCCAGAACACATCACCCGGCCCGCAATTGTAAATCGCGCGCATGGTCCAGTTCAGCGCCACCAAATGGCCTGCCGTCGGGCGCACCACGCCCTTGGGCGCACCGGTGGTGCCAGAGGTATAAAGGATATAGGCTGGATGGTTGCCCTCAACCGGCACGCATTCAGCAGGCACCACCCCATATTGGAAGCTGTGCCAAGCCACATCGCGGCCCTCAACCAACTGGGCCACTTCTTGTTCGCGCTGCAAGATCACGCAGAATTCGGGCTTGTGGGTCGCTATGTCGATGGCTGCATCCAACAAGGGCTTGTAATGCACGACACGGGTCGGCTCGATCCCGCAAGAGGCCGCGATAATCGCCTTTGGCGTGCAGTCATCAATCCGCACCGCCAGTTCATTGGCCGCAAAGCCACCGAACACCACCGAATGGATCGCCCCCAGCCGCGCACAGGCCAGCATCGCCTCTACCGCCTCGGGGACCATCGGCATATAGATGATGACGCGGTCGCCCTTGGTCACTCCCTTGGCGCGCAGCGCACCGGCAAGGCTGGCAACCCGGGTTTGCAATTCGGCATAGGTGATGGAATGCTTGGTACGGGTCACCGGGCTGTCATGGATGATGGCAACCTGATCGCCTCGACCGGCCTCGACATGGCGGTCCACGGCGTTCCAGCAGGTGTTGACTTGCGCATCGGTGAACCATTCATACAAAGGCGCGCGGCTGTCGTTTAGTGCGCGTGAGGGGGCCTTGACCCAATCGATGCTTTTGGCCGCCTGCAGCCAATAGGCTTCCGGATCGGCTCTCCAGCTGGCATAGATGTCACGGTATCCCATGGTATACCCTCCTCCAAGGTCTGCGCGAGTGTTACGCAGGCTTGGGTGCGTCTGGCAAGATTTGCGACGCGATTTCCGACGAAACTTTGCAGACGCTATCCCTAATCGGCAGCAAATTTTTGCAAATTCGGTTGGATTGTGCCATAAATCGCGAAGCTCAGCTGAGTTTGCAAACCCTGCTGAGCGATTTTGCGAAGATGCCCGGCCAACGGACCAGCCTCAGCCGATCAACCGTAATGTGACACCGGAGTGCCAGCCACCGCGGACATGTTCAACAGCCCCCGCGCGGTGATGGACGGGGTGACCACATGGGCCAGATTGCCCATCCCCATCAGGATCGGCCCCACCTCAAGCCCGCCCGCTTTCATCCGCAGCATGTTGCGCGCGGTTGAGGCGGCATCGGTGAATGCGAAGATCAGGATATTGGCGGCCCCATCCATCCGGGTGTGCGGGAAGATGCGGGCGCGCAATTCGGGGTCAAGTGCTGCATCGACGTTCATCTCGCCCTCATAGGCGAAATCCACCTCGCGGTTGTCGAGGATTTCCATCGCGGCCCGCATCCGGCGACCAGAATCGCTGTCCAAATTGCCAAAGGACGAATGGCTGCACAGTGCCGCCTTGGGAACAATGCCAAATCGCTTGGCATGGCGCACCGCGCCAATCGTGGTCTCCACAATCTGCTCGGGCGACGGCACCGGGTTGACGGCGGTATCGGCGATGAACAGGGGGCCATCTTCCTGAATCATCAGGCTCAACGCGCCATGTGGGCGCAAACCACCCCGCGCCAAAATCTCGCGCACATATTTCAGGTGCCACAGATATTGGCCAAAAGTGCCGCAGATCAGGCTTTCGGCATCCTTGCGATGCACCGCAATCGCGCCAATGGCGGTAGAATTGGTGCGCAAGACCGCCCGCGCCGTGTCAGGCGTCACGCCGCGCCGCTCCATCAACTCATGATAGGTCTGCCAATAGTCACGATAGCGCGCATCGCTTTGCGGGTTGATGATCTCAAAGTCTCGGTCGGGGCGAATGGGCAGGCCCGCACGCTCACAGCGCCGCGCGATCACGTCCGGGCGGCCGATCAGGATGGGCTTGTCCGTGGTCTCCTCCAGCATCGCATTGGCGGCGCGCAGCACGCGTTCATCCTCGCCTTCGGCAAAGATGATGCGGCGCGTGGCGTTGCGGGCGGCCTCAAAGACCGGGCGCATGATCAAGGCGGACTTGAACACCGACCCATCCAGCCGCTCGCGGTAGGCGTCCATATCGGTGACGGGGCGGGTGGCTACACCGGTTTCCATCGCAGCCTTGGCCACGGCAGAGGCGACCACGCCAATCAGGCGCGGATCAAAGGGCTTGGGGATCAGATAATTCGCCCCAAAGGTTAGCTGTTCCCCCTTATAGGCCGCCGCCGCCTCGGCGCTGGTGGTGGCACGCGCCAGCGCCGCGATCCCGTCGATGCAGGCCAGCTGCATCGCATCGTTGATCTCCGTCGCCCCCACATCCAACGCCCCCCGGAAGATAAAGGGGAAGCACAGCACGTTGTTGACCTGATTGGGAAAATCCGACCGACCCGTGGCGATGATCGCATCCGGTGCCACCGCGCGCACGGCATCGGGCAGGATTTCGGGCGTCGGGTTGGCAAGGGCAAAGATAATGGGGCGCGGGGCCATTTTGGCGACCATTTCGGGGGTCAGAACCCCCGGGCCAGAGAGGCCAAGGAAAAGATCCGCGCCCTCGATCACTTCGGCCAAAGTGGCGGGTGTTGTGCCTTGGGCATAGGCGGCCTTTTGGTCGGTCATCTGATCGGTGCGGCCCTTGTAGACCAACCCCGCAAGGTCACACAGCCAAACGTTCTCGCGCTTGACGCCAAGTTTGAGCAGCATGTTCAGACAGGCAATCCCTGCCGCCCCGCCGCCGGTCGAAACAATCTTGATGTCAGAGAACGTCTTGCCCGCAACATGCAGCGCATTCGTCGCCGCCGCGCCCACCACAATCGCCGTGCCATGCTGATCGTCGTGAAACACCGGGATTTTCATCCGCTCGCGGCACAATTGTTCAACGATGAAACAATCTGGCGCCTTGATGTCCTCAAGATTGATCGCACCAAAGGTCGGCTCCAGCGCGCAAACGATGTCGGCCAGTTTGTAAGGGTCAGGCTCGTTCAGCTCGATGTCAAAGCAATCAATGTTGGCGAATTTCTTGAACAGAACCGCTTTGCCCTCCATTACCGGCTTTGACGCCAAAGCGCCAATGTTTCCAAGGCCTAAGACAGCGGTGCCATTGGTGACAACCCCCACCATATTGCCACGCCCGGTATACCGCGAGGCGGTGGCGGGATCCGCCTTGATTTCAAGGCAGGCTTCGGCAACACCGGGTGAATAGGCTCGGGCGAGGTCACGGCCATTGGCCAAGGGCTTGGTCGCGCGGATCTCAAGTTTGCCCGGCTTGGGAAACTCATGATAATCCAACGCTGCCTGACGCAGATTTTCGGCCCGTGTCTCGTCCATTCCTGCCCCCCCATTAACGGCAAAGTTTACCGTTAAACCATTTTTACAGCTCGCAAAAGATGCGCATTGCCACAAGATTTTTCGCAGATTGCCCCAAATCGACGCAAAAGGGCAGGGCTTTTGCCCCGCGTTTTTCGTAGGTCTCATGCTGGTCTGGTATTGGCAAGCTTGCGCGCGCCGCCTGCGCAGCGTTACGCTTTGGCAAAAGGCAATACCAAAGCCGACCCTAAAGCCACATAAGGAGACATGCGATGACACTTAGAGACGCCGCAATCATGGTGCGCGACCGCGCTTATGCTCCATATTCTCGCTTCAAGGTCGGTGCCGCGATCCGCAGCCCCTCGGGCGTGGTTCATGTCGGCTGCAACGTCGAAAACGTGGCCTACCCGGAAGGCACCTGCGCCGAGGCGGGCGCGATTGCCGCGATGTGCGCGGCGGGCGACACGACGATTGCCGAGATTTACGTCATCGCCGACAGCCCCGAACCGGTGCCCTGCTGCGGCGGCTGTCGCCAGAAGATCGCCGAATTCGCCGCGCAAGACGTCAAGGTCACCATGGCCACGCTGGATGGCAAGGAACGTACGGTGACGGTGGCGCAGCTTTTGCCCGGCGTGTTCACCATGGCGCATATGGACCGCACCTGAGATGGACGCCCGCGCCATCATCGCCGCCATTCGCGACGGCCAGCGGCCGGGTGCCGAGGCGCTGCGTTGGTTCGCGGCGGGCTTGGCCGATGGCACGGTGACCGACGCGCAAGCCGGGGCGTTCGCCATGGCGGTCTTGCTCAAGGGCCTCGGCGAAGAGGGGCGCGTGGCGCTGACATGCGGCATGCGCGACAGCGGCAAGGTCTTGGCATGGGACATGCCGGGGCCGGTGGTGGACAAGCATTCGACGGGCGGGATTGGCGATTGCGTCTCGCTCCTTTTGGCCCCCGCCCTCGCCGCCTGCGGGGCCTATGTGCCGATGATATCGGGCCGGGGTTTGGGCCATACCGGCGGCACGCTCGACAAGCTGGAGGCGATCCCCGGCTTTCGCACCGGGCTGTCCGAGGGGCAATTGCGCGCGCAACTGCGCAAACTCGGCTACGCCATCGTCTCGGCCAGCGCCGAAATCGCGCCAGCCGACCGCCGCCTGTACGCAATCCGCGACGTCTCGGCGACCGTGGAGTCGATTGACCTCATCACGGCCTCTATCCTGTCCAAAAAACTCGCAGCCGGGCTTCAGGCCTTGGTGCTTGATGTCAAATGCGGCTCGGGTGCCTTCATGAAGACGCTGGCCGAAGCGGAGGCTTTGGCGCTGTCGCTTGTGGCCACGGCCAAAGGCGCGGGGTGCAAAACATCAGCCCTGATCACCGACATGACGCAACCCTTGGCCCGCGCGGCGGGCAATGCGCTGGAGGTGGCCGAGGTCATGCAGACCCTGACCGGTCGCGCGGTGAACAGTGCGCTCTTTGACGTCACGGCGGTTTTGGGCGGCGAGGCGCTGGCCTTGGCCGGGCTGGCCACCACGGCCGAGGCAGGCACAGCGCAGATCGAGGCAGTGTTGCGCTCGGGTGCCGCAGCCGAAGGCTTTGGCCGCATGGTCGCCGCCCAAGGCGGGCCGCGCGATTTTCTCAATCGCTGGGCCGATCTTCTGCCCGCCGCGACCGTGATCCGCGATGTGCCAAGCCCAACTGCGGGCTTTGTCCGGGCGATTGACGGCCAAGCCTTGGGGCTGGCGGTTGTCGGCCTTGGCGGCGGCCGCCAGCGCGAGGGGGATTGGGTGAACCCCTCGGTCGGCCTCTCCGATCTCGCGGGCATCGGGCAACAGCTTTCGGCGGGTGATCCGCTCTGCCGGGTGCATGCCGCGACCGAGGCGCAGGCCGATCAAGCCATGGTGCAGGTGCAAGCGGCCTATGGCCTTGGCCCATCGCCTGTGGCCGAGCCGCCCTTGATCCTGCAAAGGATCACATAAGGTGGCGCGCGCCTTTCTGATCGTGATGGATTCGGTCGGCTGCGGCGGCGCGCCGGATGCGGCCGATTTTGGCGATGCCGGGGCCAATACGCTGGGCCATATCGCGCTGGCCTGCGCCGCAGGGCGGGCGGATCAGGGACGTGTGGGGCCTTTGCACCTGCCGAACCTTGATGCGCTGGGCTTGGGCGCGGCGATTGAGCTTGCCTCGGGCCTAAGCACCCCCGGCCTTGGCGCGCAGCCCAAGGGCCGCTGGGGGGCTGCGACCGAGGTGAGCCGGGGCAAGGATACACCATCGGGCCATTGGGAATTGGCCGGGGTGCCGGTGCCTTGGGATTGGACCTACTTCCCCAACACGGTTCCAGCCTTCCCCGAGGATCTGGTGGCGCTGGTGTGCAAGCTTGCCGGGACAACCGGCATCTTGGGCAATTGCCACGCCTCGGGCGTGCCGATCATTGCCGAGCATTGCGAGGCGCATCTGAGGACGGGCTGGCCGATCTGCTATACCTCGGCGGATTCCGTGTTCCAGATTGCCGCGCATGAAGAAGCCTTTGGGCTGGAGCGGCTCTTGAAACTCTGCGCCGATCTTGCGCCGCATCTGCATGCGATGCGGGTGGGCCGGGTGATCGCGCGGCCCTTCACCGGAGGCCCGGGGGATTTCAAACGCACCGCCAACCGCCGCGATTTCGCGATGGACCCGCCCGCACCTACGCTGTTGGACTGGGTGCAAACTGCCGGCCGCGCGACCCATGCGGTGGGCAAGATCGGTGATATCTTTTCGATGAAGGGCGTCGGCAAGCTGTGGAAGGGCAAAAGTGATCTTGACCTTTTCGATCATTTGGACGGTCTTTTGACCCATGCGGAGGCGGGCTCCTTGACCTTTGCCAACTTTGTCGAGTTCGACAGCCTCTATGGCCATCCACGCGATGTCGCCGGATATGCCCGCGCGCTCGAAGCCTTTGACGTCCGCGTGGGCGGCGTTCTGGCCCGCCTGCGCCCCGGCGATCTGGCGATTTTTACCGCCGATCACGGCAATGACCCGACATGGCGCGGCACCGAACACACACGCGAGCGGGTGCCGATCTTGTGCGCGGGTGTTGGTGCGGGGCCTTTGG
>JBILYK010000054.1:0-24298 GCA_044377735.1 Paracoccaceae bacterium
TGCGTGGGTTTGTCGACGTTGCGGCGAGTGTCGCGGCCCATCTCGGGGTTGCCGCGCAGGGGCCGGGGCGGAGTTTTCTGTGACCCACCCCCGGGGGCGCTTCGCCCCCCGGCCCCCCCGAGAGTATTTTTGCCAAGATGAAAGGGCGTGTTGTGAATAGCTTGCCGAAGGTTGAGTTGCATCTGCATCTGGAAGGGGGCGCGCCGCCCGGCTTTATCCGGGGCTTGGCGCGCGAGAAGAGTGTCGATATCGGCGGCATTTTCAACGAAGACGGCTCGTACCGGTTCCGCGATTTTTGGGATTTCCTGAAGGTCTATGAGGCGGCCTGCACCACGCTGACCGGGCCGGAGGAGTTTCGGCGGCTGACCTTGGCGGTCTTGGAGGAAAGTGCGGCCTCGGGCGTGGTCTACTCCGAGTGTTTCCTTAGCCCCGACTTCTGCGGCGGGCGCGATCTGGGGGCGTGGCGCGAATATCTGCATGCCATTGAGGAGGCGGCGGCAGAGGCGGAAAAGACCATGGGCATTACCTTGCGCGGGATTGTCACACCGATCCGGCATTTCGGCCCCGACAAGGCGCGTGAGACGGCGCGCTGTGCGGTCGAGACGGCGGGGCGCTTCATCGTCGGCTTTGGCATTGGGGGTGACGAGAAGGTGGGGGCATTAAAGGATTTCGCCTGGTCTTTTGACTGTGCGCGTGAGGCAGGCTTGCGGATCACCGCCCATGCCGGCGAGTGGAACGGCCCTGAAGAGGTACGCGCTGCCATGCGTGATCTGGGGGTTGAGCGGGTGGGCCACGGGGTGCGGGCGATTGAAGATCTGGCGCTGGTGGATGAACTGGCCGAAAAGGGTGTGGTCTTGGAGTGCTGCCCCGGGTCCAACGTGGCTCTGGGCATTTACCCCAGCTTCCGCGCCCATCCGATTGCCGAGTTGGACCGCCGCGGCGTCAAGGTGACCATCAACACCGATGATCCCCCGTTCTTCCAAACCACCATGGCGCGCGAATATGACGAATTACACCGCGCCTTTGATTGGGATGAGGGGCAATTCCGGCGACTGGCCCGGCAAGCGCTTGACGCCGCTTTCTGCGACGTCGATACCAAGGTAAACATCGCCAAGCTGCTGGGGCCCTGACATGCTGAACCACCTGACCGTCGTCACCCATCCCTTGGTGCAGCATAAGCTGTCGATCATGCGCGACAAGGAGACATCGACGGCCTCATTCCGCAAGCTCTTGCGTGAGATCAGCCTGCTTTTGGCCTATGAGGTCACCCGCGAAATGCCGATGACCACCAAGCGCATCGAGACGCCCTTGGAGCCGATGGACGCGCCCGAGATTGACGGCAAGAAGCTGGCCTTGGTCAGCATTCTGCGCGCGGGCAACGGGCTGTTGGATGGAATTTTGGAACTGATTCCGGCGGCGCGGGTGGGGTTTGTTGGCCTTTACCGCGACCCCGAGACGCTTCAGCCGGTGCAGTATTACTGCAAACTGCCCGATCATCTGGACGAGCGACTGTCGATTGTGGTTGATCCGATGCTGGCCACCGGCAATTCCAGCGTGGCCGCGATTAACCTTCTAAAGGCGCAAGGGGCGACGAATATCCGCTTTTTGTGTCTTTTGGCCGCGCCCGAGGGGATTGCCCGTATGAAAGAGGCCCATCCTGATGTGCCAATTGTTACAGCTTCGGTTGATAGCTATCTGAATGACCACGGTTATATCGTTCCGGGACTAGGGGATGCGGGTGATCGCATGTTCGGCACCAAATAAAGGGTAGCCCCCCTTTACTCGGAAACAAGCCTGCCCCAGTATCGCCGCAATTGCAGCGCGAATTCTCCTTGGGGGACATTATGGTTTTGAAGTTGGTTTCGGTCGCCCTTGTGGCGGCCATCTTTGGCGCTGGATCGGCGCAGGCACAGTCGGTGGCGCGGGTGGGCGGACCGGCAAACCTGCCGCCGGCAGGGTTCCAAGGGCAGCAATGGGTGGACAGCCGGGGCTGTGTGTTCTTGAAAGCAGGTTATGGCGGGCAGGTGAATTGGGTGCTGCGCCTCGGCCGAGATCGCCGCGCGATGTGCGGCTATCCGCCCACCGGCACGACGCGGGCCGCGATCGAAGTGGCGACTGAGGCCGAGATGGCAGCACCCGCCGCCGTGGCGGAGGTTATGGCTGAGGTGGTGCCTGCGCCGCGTGTGGCGGCGGCGGTGGAGCCGGTGGTTCCCCGTGCGCAAGTGGTGCTGCGTCCTGCACCTGTTCTGGCTGATCCGGTGGTTGGGGCACCAAAGTTGACGGCGCGCCCTGCGCCCTATGCCGCAGCAGCGCCCAGTGATGGCTATGAAGTGGTGGCAAGTGGCGGTCCCAGCCGGGGCCAGATCGGTTGCAATTCCTCGGCCCCGGTGGCCGAGCGGGTCAAGACGCGCAACGGCGGCACCGTCGTGGTTTGCACGCGCGGTGATGGTACGCTGACGGGTTGGCGGCCGCCGGTCTATCCGCAAGACGCTGGGGTGGGCGCTTCGCTGAGTGATCCGGTGATGGCGTCACGCGGTGATCAAGGGACGGGCCATATGGGCAATGGTGCTGCGGGCCGTGATGGGAATGGTTATTCGCATGGCCACGCCCATGCGGTGCCAAGTGCTCCGCCGAAAGGCTACAAGCTGGCTTGGACGGATGATCGGCTGAACCCCAACAGGGGCAAGGGCACTGCCCAGGGCTGGGCCGATCAGGATCAGGTCTGGACCCGTAAGGTGCCCTCGGAACTGGTGGCCGATCAGCCTGCAACCAAGCGCAAGAAGAAGGTTTTCGCGCAGTCGGGCGGCACGGTGATCACCTCGACCAAGGGGCAGGCAGCGACGGCAATTGTTGAGAAGAAGGTGGCCAAGGGCGGGGCCTTTATTCAGGTCGGCACCTTTGGCGTCGTCTCCAACGCCGATGGCGCGGCGGCGCGGTTGCAGGGCATGGGCCTGCCGGTGGCGCGGGCCAAGATCACCTCGGGCGGACGGGCGATGCAGGTCGTGATGGCCGGGCCTTTTGGGTCGGCGGCAGATGCGGCGGTGGCCTTGTCGATTGCGCGGAAAGCGGGCTTTGGCGACGCGTTCATCCGCTAAGGTTACTCGCGAGGACTGCGCCGCGCGCTTTCGAGCGCGCGGTCTGCTTCAATCCGAGCAGATCGTCTGAAACTCCAGCCAGCTTTCGTCGCTCATCACGACCAGCGGTGCACCAAGGGCAAAGGGATCCTCCGAGATCAGCATCTCGGCGGCGGCACTGCTGCCGCGCATCGCTTTCCCATAAAGCGCTGAGCTAACCTGCGCGGCCTCAAACGCGGCGCGCTGTTGGTCGGGCAGGGGTTCCGGTCCGGGTGTGCGGCTAAGAAACGCCTCGCCATACCCCTCAGCCGCCCCGGCAGGGGCGGCACCACTGGTCAAGAGCCGCAGCGTGGTTCCAAGGCCCATATGGTCAAGAAGCTGCGCCACCGCATGATCGCCCTGGGCGCGCAGATTTTCCACGAGGAGATGGCCGGCAATCACATCGGGGCTGTCAGCGGTTTCCACCATCCGGGCCGGTAGCAACAAAACATCGCCCGGCAAATGCGCAGGCGCAGGCAGCGCATCGCGCAACACCTCAATTCGGGGCGGCGCGTCCGGAAAGAGCCGTTCGGCCAACGCTGCCGCCGCCCGCCGCCCAGACACCGACTTGCATGGCTGGCCGGTCAGGCGCGCGATATCGGCCAGCGCCAGATCGCCCAAAGCGGCGCGGGTGGGGGCGGGCAACATATGTGCGGCGTAAGATTTCATCTGGCCCGGCAGCCAAAACAGCACCCCCGCGCCCAGCACCAGCGCCCCAACGCCAAGGATCACCCCGCGCAGCCGCCCCGGCCGCGGCTTGCGCCGCTCAATCGATCGGTGAACGGTTTCCAGCGCGGTGATCATCTCGCTGTCGTCAATCTCCACCTCTTCCCCGGCATCCAAACCGGGCGCAAAGCGGGCGGGCATCTGACCGGGATTAAGCCGCTGGGTCGCGGGCAATGACCATTGCGTCAAGGGCGCTTCGCTGCGCGGATCGCTCAGGACAAGCGTCGCCTCACGCAAACCCACGACCACATCGCGCGCTTGCGCGCCGGGGCGCTCGCGCCACAGGCCCGAAGCCTCAAGCCGCTGGTATTTTTTCAGCGCGGTCATGCGCGGGAACAGCCCTTTGCCTGCGTTTCCGGCAGGTTAGCCCATGGCATCGGGACGCACAATCTGTGCGGCGATTGCGCGCTCACAGCCCGTCAAAGGCGCACAGCGTATGCACCTCCATCCCCATGCCTTCCAGCCGCTTGCGACCCCCAAGATCGGGCAGATCAACGACAAAGGCGCAGCCAATCACCTCGGCCCCCAACCGTTCAATCAGCTTGATCCCCGCCTCAGCGGTGCCGCCGGTGGCCAAGAGGTCATCGACCAACAGCACCTTT
Source organism: Paracoccaceae bacterium (assembly GCA_044377735.1). Taxonomy (GTDB): domain Bacteria; phylum Pseudomonadota; class Alphaproteobacteria; order Rhodobacterales; family Rhodobacteraceae; genus Tabrizicola_A. Next base: position 4,442 of record JBILYK010000054.1, read on the forward strand.
TCCCCCGGTGCCATCGCGTCGTCATGCACCTCGACCACCGCCTCGCCATATTCCAGCGTATAGGCTTGGCTAATCGTCTCACCGGGCAGCTTGCCCTTCTTGCGGATCGGCACAAACCCGGTCGAAAGCTGATGCGCCACAGCGCCTCCAAGGATGAACCCCCGCGCCTCCAGCCCCACCACCTTGTCTATCCGCATCCCCGCATAGGGGGCCAAAAGCTGATCCACACACATCCTGAACCCGCGCGGATCGGCAAAGAGCGTGGTCACATCGCGAAACAAAATCCCCTCATGCGGGAAATCAACGATGGTGCGGATATAGTCGCGGACGGTTTTCGCCATAGCGGCCCCTTATGGATAAAGCCGGCGCAGGGCCATGCGGTCCTGCCCGATGAGGGTGGTGGTTGCATTGCTGTCTTGTGACAGGATCGAGCGGCCTTCGTAATAGGGGTTTTCAATGTCATAAAGAAACCCAAGGCATTGAAAGAGTTCTTCCAGCATGACCGAATGAAGGTCCTCAAGGCTGATATCCTCGGCGATCAGCACCGAGGCTTCGGTCACCTCGCCCCTCTCGCTCCACCACAACCACATAAAGCCAACGCCAATCGTGTGGCCATTCGGCATGCGCGGAATTTTGCGGGTTTTCTCGCCTTGTGACAGGGCCGGACGCGAGATGATAATGTCCGGATCGCGCAAACGGTCATCACGCGTGATGCGGATGGCGGCCCCCGCGCGGTTGATCTGGGCAATGGCATGGTCCAGCGCGTCCGAGACGGCCTCGGCCAGTTCGGGCGGATAGCGGCGATGGGCGGGGGCCAAAGCCACCGTCAACTCAGGCTCGGGCCAGCGCACAACGGGGCCAATACACTCACCACCCGGGATGGCCCCACAGGTTACCAGCCGGAAGAAATCCTTGTTCGACAGTTTGCCCTTGGTGGTGATGCCATCACCGGCCAGCGCTTGGGCTGCCACAAGCCAAAGCGCGGCAATCGCCCAAAGCCCCGCTCTCACCATGGTTCGCAGCCCTTTCGTTAACCCCGCCCCAGGTGTTTGGTTCAAGCATCTGGCAGATCGGGTTTAGGATGAATCGTTCCGGCACGGATGTCCAGATTCTGCAGCCGTATTCGTAGGGTATGAGGCTGCTCAGCGTCTTTGGCCTTCGGGCAAAGTTGTCGGCGTCGGGCAAGGCGGGTTCGCCACTGATCGTGGGTTTCGGAGGAAAACCGTTTCACCGTCGCGTCCCTGATCGTGCAGTTCATCCGCGCGATGTGCCCATTGGTCCAGGGATGGTTGGGCTTGATGCGCCTGTTCTCGATGCCGTTTGCCTTAAGGATCATGTCGAAGCGTATCGACTGCGAAGAAACGGTGTTCCGGTTTCGGGGCTGTTTTATGAATTGGATGCCCCTAGAACTGCTTAGCGGCGCGGTTGGCGCGCCGTCCCGGGGAGAGGTTCCCTCTCGGCGATTGCGAAGGGCAATCGCCTGCCGGGCAACGGGGCTCGGGCCTGTGGGGGCTTGGGGCGTCCCACCCTGCGCTGCTACGGCGTGTCTCCATCTGGCGCGGCGAAGGTTCGCCGGTTTGGGCAGGTCCGGGATTGCCGCCCATTTCGCGCCGGGACCAATGTGCATCAGTGCACCGCTCTACGGATGGGCGCAGGGTTTGAGGGCAATCCTGCACCCCTACGGAGATGTGCCATGATCCTGAACTCCCCCCAGATGCTGAAAACACTCGCGCTGTGCGCCGCGGCCTTTGGCCTGTCGGCCTGCCTTGCCAATGACGCCGAACGCGGCCTTGCCGGAGCGGCGGGCGGGGCGGTGATTGGCGGCATGACGGGCGGCAGCCCGGTCACCGGAGCCGTCGTTGGCGGGGCTGCAGGCTATTTCTGCCGCGATCTGCGGATTCCGGGGTGTATTGAATGATCTTGGTGCGCTGAAGCGCAGCCTACGACCGGGTTGAAATCTGTCCAAATCTGGCGTATCTTACATTTTGTAAGTTTCGTACAAAATGGACAAAGCCATGATAACCGTCTCCGTCTCGGAAGCCCGCGAAAACCTGTCGGACCTGCTGGGCAAAGTCCAGCATGGGCGCGAGGATGTGACCATTGAACGGCACGGCAAGCCCGTGGCGGTGATGATTTCCGTCGAGGCGATGGCCTATTACGGGGCGCTGGAGGATGCGGAGCTGGCGAAAATGGGCGCTGCGGCCTATGCTGAGTATCTGGCGAACCCCGGTGCTGGGATGTCGCTGGAGGAGTATGTGGCCAGCACCGCCCGTGATGGCGCAGCATGACGGTTTATACCGTTGAACTGTCCCCCGGAGCGATCAAAGACCTGCGTCAGATGAAAGACCGGGTTCTGCACGACCGCCTGATCGCCGCGATACAAAAACTGTCCCAAACCCCACGCCCGCCGGGATGCTTGAAACTGGTCGGCGTGGTAGACCAATGGCGCGTGCGGGTTAGGGATTGGCGGATTGTGTACCGCATCGAGGACGGGCGGTTGGTGGTGCTGGTGGTGACGGTTGCACCTAGGGGTGGTGTTTATGGGTGAGGGGTGGTGCGCGATGAATGCGCACCCTACGCTTGCTACGGGGGCCGGATAAGGCCGAACGCCTGCCAAGGAACTCTTGGCCGGAATCAAGGCGCGAATGCGCCGCCGGCCCGCGCCCCGTTGCCCGGCAAGCGATTGCCCTTTGCAATCGCTGAGAGGGGACCTCCCCCCGGGAGGGCGCGTTGCGACCGTGGCCAGTAGAACATCGGTGGGAGGGGTTGAGGGATAAAGTGCCTAGAACCAGCCTCGGCGCGCCGTCCCGAGGTCGGGCGCGGGGATGTGGGGTTTGGGTGCGCAATTAATGCGCACCCTATGCTTGCTGTGTTGGGGAGCGCGCAGGATGCGAGCGATAGAGAACGGCTGATGTGGGGCGCATGAAGGTGTAAATTTCAAGGAGTCACTTCATGGAGAGCCCTCCAGCGGGAGCAATTCGTACTAATTCTTAAATCTTGTTGGGCGCTTATAAATGAGAATGTAGAGTTATATAAAATTGCTATACCCGAAGGGAAGGTGAATGAATGGAATTCACCAGTTTCGACTTGGGATATTATGAATCCGAAAGATGTTTGACCAATTATTGATCCGTAAATTTCTTTATCTCCCGTGGAGATGCATACTGGTTGGGAAATCGCAAGTGCAATAGCTCTATGATAACCAAAATTTCCGGCGGTCAATACCGCGAAAAATACTACTGCAGAAGCGGTTTTTGCATCTAGAGATATCTCGCTGACACTGAGTGGAAGTCTGACGTTGCTAAGAATTCTGTGATCTCGTGTTTCGATTGCTCCAGAAATCGAAATTGATCTAATCAGTAACACGCCAAACAGAAGCCAAAAACTCATAACAGAAAAGCTCGGGATCAGTCGAACATCAAGGAATAATGTGATCCAAAGGAATACAGCTGGTGCAACAAAAAGTATTGCAGAAAACCGAACTATGTAAGTGAGGACGCGCAATCGCTTCGTTGGTAACGACGAGCTGTCTTTTGATGAAAAAATTTTAAAGAAACTCAGGGCTAATGAAAGGGAAAAGCGCGCAATGAGGAGAAACCCAGTCAAGATCAAGACTAATCGAGTCAGTTCCTGCGCGAAAAAGTTAGCATCCAAAAGGTTTGATACGCCCGGACCAATGACTGCCATGAAGCCGGCCGCATATGCAGATGGAACTGACAAGATGGAGATCGCGGCGAAAACATATTTTCTGGCGTCCGTAATACTGACCATCACTTCCACTCTTTTGAGACAAGTTCTGCCACACGAATCCGTGGATCGTTACCGTTAGTAAACTCCTGAACCCTGTGGGCACGCGATTGGCAGGCCAATCGCTGCCGCCCACCGCCCCTCAAAATTGGACAATCAATTGTCCATTTTGAGGGCTGCAATAAACGCCTCTTGCGGAATCTCCACCTTGCCGAACTGGCGCATCCGCTTCTTGCCGGCCTTTTGCTTCTCCAGCAGCTTCTTCTTCCGGGTGGCGTCGCCGCCGTAGCATTTGGCGGTCACGTCTTTGCGCATGGCGGACAAAGTCTCACGCGCAATAACCCGCGCGCCAATCGCCGCTTGGATCGGGATTTTGAACATGTGGCGGGGGATCAGGTCTTTGAGCTTTTCCACCATGGCGCGGCCGCGGGCTTCGGCGCGGTCGCGGTGGACCATCATCGACAGGGCGTCGACCGGCTCTTCGTTCACAAGGATCGACATCTTCACCAGATGATCCTCGCGGTATTCCGACAGGGTATAGTCGAAACTCGCATAGCCCTGCGTCACCGATTTCAGGCGGTCGTAGAAGTCGAAGACCACTTCGGCCAAGGGCAGGTCATAGACCACCATGGCGCGGTTGCCGGCGTAGGAAAGGTCAAGCTGGATGCCGCGGCGGTCTTGGCACAGCTTCAGGATATCGCCGAGGTAGTTGTCGGGCACCATGATGGTGGCCTTGATGCGCGGCTCTTCGATGTGGTCGACCAGCGTCAGGTCGGGCATGTCGGCGGGGTTGTGCAGATCGCGCACTTCTCCGTCTTTCATATACAGCTTGAAAACCACGGATGGCGCGGTGGTGATGAGGTCAATGTCATATTCGCGTTCCAGTCGGTCGCGGATGACCTCAAGGTGCAAAAGGCCAAGGAAGCCGCAGCGGAAGCCGAAGCCGAGGGCGGCAGAGGTTTCCATTTCGGTCGAGAAGGAGGCGTCGTTGAGCGAGAGTTTCTCGATCGCGTCGCGGAGGTTTTCAAACTCGTTGGCGTCGACCGGGAAAAGGCCGCAGAAGACCACGGGTTGCGCGGGTTTGAAGCCGGGCAGCGCCTCGGCGCAGCCTTTGCGTTCGTGGGTGATGGTGTCGCCGACGCGGGTGTCGCGGACCTGTTTGATACTTGCGGTGAAGATGCCGATTTCGCCGGGGCCCAGTTCGGCGATGTCGACCATCTGGGGTTTGAGGACCGCCAGTTTGTCGATGCCGTAGACCGCGTTGGTCTGCATCATGCGGACGCGGTCGCCCTTTTTCATGACGCCGTCCATGATGCGGACCATGACGACGACGCCGAGATAGGGGTCGTACCATGAATCGACCAGCATCGCCTTGAGCGGCGCATTGGCGTCGCCCTTGGGGGCTGGCAGGCGGGTGACGATGGCTTCCAGCACGTCGGGAATGCCGATGCCGGATTTGGCCGAGACCATGAGGGCGTCAGAGGCGTCAAGGCCGATGACATCTTCGATGTTCTGGCGCACGCGTTCGGGCTCAGCCGCGGGCAGGTCGATCTTGTTGAGGACCGGCACGATCTCATGGCCCGCATCCAGCGCGTGGTAGACGTTGGCCAAGGTCTGCGCCTCAACCCCTTGGGAGGCATCCACCACCAGAAGCGAGCCTTCGACGGCGCGCATCGAGCGCGAGACCTCATAGGCAAAGTCAACGTGGCCGGGGGTGTCGATCAGGTTCAGGATATAGGTCTTGCCATCCTTGGCCGGATATTCGATCCGCACCGTGTTGGCCTTGATCGTGATGCCACGTTCACGTTCGATATCCATGCTGTCCAGCATCTGCGCCTTCATATCGCGCGCAGCCACTGTGCCGGTCATCTGGATGAGCCGGTCAGCGAGGGTGGATTTGCCGTGGTCGATGTGGGCCACGATGGAGAAATTGCGGATGAGGTCAAGCTGGGTCATGCGCGCGGATATATAGGAGTGCAGAGGCCCGGGAAAGGGGCCATCTGGCGCAGGTCAGTCGAGGGCGGAGACCTGATACTGGGCGCGCTCAAGCCATGCCGGATTGATCTCCACCCCCCAGCCCGGGGCGTCGGTGACGGTGGCGTGGCCATCCTCGATCTTGTAGGGGTCATTGACGAAGAGATCTTGCTGCCAAGGGTAGTAATCCGCGCCTTCGATGGAGAACTCAAGGTATTTGCCCGCGTTCGGGATCGCGCGCAGCAAATGCATGGTGCACAAAGTGACGAGCGAGAGGTTGGCGGCGTGGGGCGTCACCGGAACGCCATGGGCGGCGGCCATGCGGCAGACATGAAGCGTACGGTGCATGCCACCCATATACATGATGTCGGGTTGGGCGATGTCGACTGCCTTGCGGTCAAACATCAACTGCCAGCTGGAGTATTCGCAATCCTGCTCACCCCCGGCCACGTCGAGCGCGAGGGCGGCGCGTACCTCGGCTGTCTGCTCTGGCTCCCAATAGGGGCAGGGTTCTTCAAAATGGCCGATGCCATTGTCTTGCAGGATCTTGCCCACTTCGATGGCGCGGGCGGGGGAGTAGCAGGAGTTACCGTCGACAAGTTTGTCGATCCCATCCCCAAGGGCTTTGGCGACCACAGGCACTACGGCCTCGGTGCGGCCGGGCCATTCGTCGATGTCGCGGCCACATTCGGCGCCCACGCGCCATTTGAAGGCGGTGAAGCCGTAAGTGTCGCGCAGGTGGACAAAGCGGGCGGCCTCATCCTCGGGCGTGATGTCGCGCTTCATGGAAGAGGCATAGGCGCGGACCTTGCCGGGGCTGCCGCCCATCAGGCTGGCGACGCACTTGCCCTCATGTTTGCCGCGCAGGTCCCACAGCGCCGTGTCCAGCCCGGTCTGGGCGCGGCGCAGGTAGCTGCCGGGGTATTTGTGTTCTTTCTCATAATTGCGCTGGATCGTATCGGCAAAGTCGAGCGCATCGGTGCCAAGCGCATAGGGCGCCACCTGCCGGTGGAAGATCTGCGCCGTGATGTCGGCGTGATAAGTGGACAACTGGCCCCAGCCGGTGGCACCGGTTTCGGACGTGGCGCGCACGAAGCTGACGAAGGGAGTGGTGAAGGTTTCCAGCTTGACGAGTTTCATCGGGTTCTCCCTTGTTTGCGGCAGGTTAAGATGGTCTGGTGACAGCGGCGTGTCAGTTCCCGACGCGCATGTCTGGGCGGCGACCTTCGGAGCCTCCGGCGGGAGTATTTGAACCAAGATGAAAGCGGCAGGTCAGCTTTTGATTGTGGCGCATGGCCAGCCTTCGGACCCTGGTCCTGCGGAGGCGGCTTTGGCGCGGTTGGCCGAGGCGGTGGCGGCGGTGCTGCCGGGCTGGGCGGTGGGGTCGGCGACCTTGGCCGCGCCGGGGGCGCTGGCGGCGGCGGTGGCGCGGCTGGGCGCGGGGCTTTCGGTGTTCCCGATGTTCATGGCCGGGGGCTGGTTCACGCGGGTGCATTTGCCGAGACAATTGGCGGCGGCGGGCGCGCAGGCTTGGCAGATGCTGGAGCCCTTTGGGTGTCTGGAGGCCGTGCAGGGTTTGGCGGTAGATCTGGTGGCCGAAAGCGGGGCCTCTGAGGCGATCATTGCCGCGCATGGCAGTTTCAAAAGCCCGGTTCCGGCCGCGATTGCGGCGCGTGTGGCGGGGCTGGTGGCAGCGCAAGGGCGGCGCGCGGCCTGTGGCTTTATCGATCAGGAGCCAAGGCTTGCGGGGCTGCAAGGATTTGGCGCCGATGCGGTCTGTCTGCCGTTCTTTGCCGCCGAGGGTGGGCATGTGGTGCAGGACATTCCAGCGGCCTTGACCGAGTCTGGGTTTCAGGGGCGGCTTTTGCCCGCGCTGGGATTGGACGCCCGCGTGCCGGGGATCATCGCAGAGGCCGCGCGCGAGGGGCGGGCGGTTTGCGCGGGGGCCTGTCGCTGGGGATGAGCGTCAGGCGGGGTTGAACCCCGCCCTACGGCCTTAGACCGTGTGCAGATAAAGGTCGAAATCCACCTCAGATACGGTGCGCATCACGCGGGCGTATTCGGCGGCTTTGACGGCGGTGAAGGTGCGGTGCATGTCCTCTCCCAACGCGTCTTTGAGGAAGGCCGAGCCTTGGGCCAGTTTGATGGCCGAGCGCCAGTCTTCGGGAATGACCACGGTTGTTTCCGCCTCATAGCCGTTGCCGGTGGTTTCCGGGCCCGGGTCAATGCGGTGTTTCAGCCCATGGCGGATGCCGGCCAAGACGGTGGCGGCCACAAGGTAGGGGTTGGCGTCCACCCCTGCCGGGCGGTGTTCGATGCGGCGCGCGCGGATGTCACCTGCGGGGATTCGCAGCGCCACCGAGCGGTTGTTGACGCCCCATGTGGGGGAAACCGGCGCGTAGGATTGGCTGGCAAAGCGGCGCCAGGAATTCGCGTGCGGGGCGAAGACCAGCATCGCCTCGCCCATGGTTTGCTGCAAGCCGCCGATGGCGTGCTTGATCGTGTCGTTATACCGGCCTTCGACCGCTTCGACAAAAACATTCTGGCCTTTGGCGTCTTGCAAAGAGACGTGGAAATGCATGCCGGAGCCTGCATAATCTTCATTGGGTTTGGCCATAAAGCACGCCGTAACGCCGTGCAGCCGCGCGTGCATGCGCACGAGGCGTTTCAAGCGCATCAGGTCATCGGCGGCCTGCATCACGTTGTCGCGGTAATGCAGTGTGAGTTCATATTGGCCGGGGGCAAATTCGGAAATCAGGGTTTCGGCCTTGATGCCTGCGGCTTTGGCGCCTGCGTAGACGTCATTGAAAAGGGGCAACATGCCGTGCAACTGGTCGACCGAATAGACATCGGTTTTCGAATTGCGGCGGCGGTCGAGCACGTCGCGCGCGGGGATCATCTTGCCCTTTGGGTCACGGTCGTTTTCCAGCAGGAAAAACTCCAGCTCAAACGCGCCTGCGGGGTAAAGCCCTTCGGCGGCCATAGCGTCCACTTGCCGTTGCAGGGCGTGGCGGGGGTCAGAGGTCATCTGGCTGCCGTCAAGATTGTACAGCGACATGAAAACCTCGCCGCGCGGCGGGGTGGTGCCAGCCAAGGCAATAAGCGTGCCGGGGATCGGCCATGCGCGGCGGTCGCCGTCGCCTTGGTCCCAGATCAGGCCGGTCTCGTGGACATCCTCGCCGCAGATATCCAAGCCGAGGATCGAGATCGGCATGTGACGGCCGGACTGGTAGATTGACAGCAGTTCATGGCGGCGGATGATCTTGCCGCGCCCGATGCCGTTGGAATCGTGCAGCACAATGTCGAAGGCTTCAATCTCTGGGTGGGCGGCAAGGAAGGCTTCAGCCTCAGTCACGGTCGAGCCAGAGGGGGAGGTGGTTGTCATGGGTCTGGTCTTTCAGCAAAAAACTTCGGTCAGCACGTCATTGAAGGACATGATCAGGCGGTCGACCTGACGTTTCTTCGTGGCCGGGCTGATGAGCATCATGTTGTGGAAGGGCGCGATCAGGCTGCCGCGGTTGAGAAGGGCGGTGTGCAGCGCAGCCTCGACCTGTGGCTGGTGGGCGTGGGCGGCTTCGGTGCCGTTTCGCAATGGGCCTGGGGCGCAAATGAACTCGACCCGCGCGCCGACGCGCATCACGTGCCATGGGGCGTTGACGCGGTCGATCGCGGCGGAAAGGCCCTGGGCCAGCCGTTCGGCCAGCTTTTCCATGTGGGCGTAGTTTTTCGCTGTCATCACCTGAGAGAGCGTGGCCTTGAGGCAGGCGAATTGCATGGGGTTCGCGGACAGCGTGGTTCCCATGCCAGAATGGCCTGAGGGGCGGGCGGCGTTGGCCTCCTCGTATCGCTGCGCGATCTCGTCGGTCATGCCCCAGACGGCGGTGGGCATGCCGCCTGCCACGCATTTGCCGACGACAAACATGTCGGGCGAGAGCGAATGGACAGCCATATAGCCACCAAGACCAGAGGAGATGGTGTGCGTCTCGTCGATGATGAGAAGCGCGCCGTAGCGGCGTGACAGAAGGCGCAAGCCATCGTGAAAGCCCGCGTCGGGCAGGACCATGCAAGAGTTGGTCATCACCGGTTCGGTCAGGATGGCGGCAATCTCGCCGGTCTTAAGTGCGGTCTCAACAGCGGCGAGGTCGTTGAATTCTACCGCTGTTGCCCCAAGTGTCAGGTCGGCGACTTGGCCCATAAGCCCCTGACGGTTCTGGGTTTTGCCGCCTGACAGTTCCACCATCGCATCGTCCACAGTGCCGTGATAGCAGCCGTTGAACACCAAGATCTTGGGCCGTCCGGTGATGGCGCGGGCGACGCGGATGGCAAAGCGGTTGGCGTCGGTGGCCGTCGTGGCAATCTGCCACTGGAAGGGGCCGAACACCTGCCGCAAAAGCCGCCCGGCCTCCAGCGCGTCCTCGGTGGGCAGCATGTAGGTCAGCCCGCGCGTGGCCTGATGGCGGATCGCCTTTGCCACGGGCGCGGGCGAATGGCCGAACATCGAACCGGTGTCGCCCAAACAAAAATCGTCGATCTCATATCCGTCGATGTCGGTCAGGCGCGCGCCTTTGGCCTTGGCGACCAATGGCAGGTGCGGCATGGGCCAGTCGGTCATCCAATGCAGCGGCACGCCGGAGAGAAACGCATCGGCCCCCTTGGCCAGCGCCGCCTTGGCCTTGGGCCGAGCGGCGGCATAGCGTTTGGCCTCGCGCTGGGCGAGTTTTTCCAGCCGATCCTTGGCGATGCCGGCGATCAGGTCTTGGGCCATGGGGCGACTCCCTGAGGGTGGTTGGCGCTGTTATGGAGAAAAATTTGATCAAAATAAAGGGGCGTTGCGGGGATGGACCCGCGTGGGATGGGGCGCTAGCCTTGGGCGATGGATGACCTGCTGTTCCGTCCTTACCGTGCCAGCGATTTCGTCGCCTGTTTTCGCCTGTTTGACAGCAATACGCCGGAATTCTTTGCCCCGGAGGAACGGGCCGAGTTTATCGCCTTTGTGAACGACATCGGGCCTTGGCCCTATCTGGTGGGCGAGGCGGGGAGCCAAGTGGTGGCCTGTGGCGGCTTTGAGGTGGCGGGTGCGACAGCGAGACTGACCTTTGGCATGGTCGACCGAGCCCGGCAGAGGCAGGGCATCGGTCAGGCGTTGACAGAGGCGCGGCTGCGGGCGATCCGCCTTGCGGTGGGGGTAGACCGCGTGGCGATGGAAACCAGCCAGCTGAGCGCGGGGTTCTATGTCCGGCTGGGATTCAGCGTTACAGAGGTCACGAAAAACGGCATTGGCCCTGGGCTGGATCGCTGGATGATGGTGATGGAACTGGGCGCGACATGATGACCACAGACAAAGTGCTTTGCCTTCATGGGTATCGCTACAGCGTTTATACCCGCATTGTCAGGGTGGTGCTGGCAGAAAAGTCGTTGGCCTATGATCTGTACGAAGTAAACCCGTTTGAGCAGGAAAGTGCTGCTGTGGCAAACCCGCATCCTTTTGGCGTGGTGCCAGTATTGATCCATGGCGGCTTTCATATCTACGAGACGAACGCGATCACCCGGTATCTCGACGCGGCCTTTCCAGACCCGGCGCTGACGCCTTGCCTGCCAAGCGCCGTTGCACGCATGGCGCAGGTAATTGCGATGATCGATGCCTACGGCTACCGGCCCATGGTGCGGCAGGTCTTTGAACACAGGGTCTTTCGTCCTGCAAACGGGGAAGCCTTGGACGAGGCCGAAGTTGCAGCGGGGCTGCGGGCGTCCGGCAAGGTGCTCGCGGCGCTGGAGTCGGTTGCGGCTGAAGGGTTGGTGCTGGCCAAAGGCCAAATGACGCTGGCCGATTGCCACCTCGCCCCCATGCTGGACTATTTCACCGCTGTGCCGGAAGGGGCGGCGCTGCTGGCGCGTTGTCCCGCCTTATCGCGTTGGTGGGCGGACGTGGCAGAGCGTCCCAGCCTGATCCGTACGAACCCAGGATTGCCGAGATAGGGAAGATTTTTCGTCGAAAAATCGGCGGGCCTTAGGCCCTGACCCGCACCTCGATCAGCCTTGGTCCGTCATGGGGTTGGGACAGCGCCCAGTGCAGCGCCTCGGGGTCCAGGGGGGCCGAGGTATAGGGCAGGTCGCAGGCCGCGGCGAAGGGTTCCATGTTCAGGGGCGAGGGGTGGCAGCCGATCACTTCGGTATTGGCCGCGCGCATCGCGTCGGCGATTTCGTTGTAGGCAGCATTGTTCCAGACAAGGAAGGTGATGGGCAGCTTCTCATCCACCGCCGTTCGCAGCTCTCCGGGCGAGAATTGTAACCCGCCGTCGCCGATCAGGCAGACGACTTTGGCGCCGGGCGCGCCGATGGACGCACCCACGGCGGCGCCGGGGCCATAGCCCAAGGCACCATAGCCGGTGGCGGCGTTGAAAAAGCCGCCTGGGCGGTCGTGGTCATAGTAAAGGTTGGCGGCGTAGATCGCCTGGGTGCTGTCGCCCACGATCAAGCAGCCGGGCAAGGCGGCGCGGACCACCTCGACCATGGTCAGGCGGTTGGGCATCAGGGGGTCAAGCTCGGCCAGTTCGGCGCGGGCCTTGTTGCGGGTGGCCGCCGCACGGGCGGGGCCGCTACCCTGTTTGGCGGTAAGGTGCGGCAGCAGGGCGGCCATGCTGGCCCCGGCGTCGCCGTGCAGCGCAAGCGTTGCAGGCAGGCGCGCGAGTTGGTCAGCGCAGGCGTCGATGCGGATCATGTCGGCGCGCGCAGGCAGATCGCCCACGACATACATGTCATAATCGGTCCAGCCGAATTCGGTGCCGATAGCTAGCACGCGGGCGGCGGAGTGGATCAGATCGCGCACCGAGGACAGGCTGGGCGAGGCGGGCACCGTCAGCGGGTGGTCGTGCATCATGCCGCGCGCATTGACGGTTTGGATCACCGGGGCGTCCAGACGCTCTGCCAATGCGCGCAGCGCCGCCTCTTGGCCACGCGTACCGCCGCCCGCAAGGATCACCACATCGGCGGCGGCGTTGAGAAGGTCAGCCGCCTGTTCAAGGCCCTTGGCGATGGGGCGGGCGGGCAGAGGTGCGGGGGCGGGCAGGGCCGGGCATTCCATCGGCATCACGTCCGTGGGCACTTCGATATGCACCGGGCCAGGGCGACCGGTGGCCATGGTGGCAAAGGCCCAATCCAAGGTTTCGGCAACTTGCGACGGGTCGGCGATGCGCCTCGTAGGGCAGAGGGTGGCGATCATCGCCTGCTGGTCAGGCAGTTCGTGCAAGAGCCCCCAGCCCTTGCCTAAGGACCCGCGCCGATTGACGCCCGAGATCACCAGCATGGGGATGCTGTCTTCGCGCGCTTGGGCCATAGCGGTGATGGCATTGGTCAGGCCCGGCCCGGTGATCACCAAGGCGACGCCGGGTTTGCCGGTGGCGCGGGCATAGCCATCGGCCATGAAGGCGCAGCCCTGTTCGTGGCGGGCCGTCACATGGCGCACCGGGCTGCCAGACAATCCACGATACATTTCAACGGTATGCACGCCGGGGATTCCAAAGACCACCTCAACCCCGCGGGCATGCAGCCCCTCGACCAGTCTCATGCCAACGGTGTTCATTCAGGCTCTCCCATGGTCTTGGCGGCAAAGGTGGTGATGCGGGTGCATGCCTCGGCTACGGCGGCATCGGGTTGAGTAAGCGACAGGCGCAGCCAGCCCGCAAGCCCCCCTGCACCCCCAACGCCGAAACTTTCGCCGGGCATTGTTGCGACGCCAGTTTCGTTCAGGAGCGCGCGAGCGAAGTCGTTGCCCGAAAGGCCAGAGGCGCGGATGTCGAGAAGGGCGAACATCCCCGCCTCGGGGCGGTGCACGCGAAGGCCGGATTGGCCGTTCAGGCGATCATGAATCGTCCCCGCGCGGGCTGCAAAGCGTGCCGCCATGCCGCGTGCGACGGGCGAGCCTTGGGTGATGGCGAGCGTGGTCATGTCGGCGATGAAGGGTTGGCTGCCAAAGAGCAGGGTTTCAGACAGGGGCAGCATGCGGGCGCAAAACTCGGCCGGGCCGACGCACCAGCCCGACCGAAAGCCGGGGGCGGCGTGGGATTTCGAGATGGAGGAGGCTACGACGGTGCGATCTGCCAGATCGGGCAAATCCAGCGGCGAGGCGAAGGGGACGCCGTCAAACACCAGATCCTCATAGACCTCGTCCGAGACGATCCAGAGGTCATGCGCGCGCGCCACGGCGCCCAAAGCGGCGATCTCACTTTCGCGCAGCACGGCGCCAGTGGGGTTGTGGGGGGTGTTGAGGAACAAAACGCGGGTGTGGGGCGTGATCTTGGCCGCAACATCGGCGGCTTGCAGGCGAAAACCCTGTTCAGGGCGCAAGGCCACGGGAACTGCCGTTGCCCCGGTGGCGGCGATCAGCCCGTCATAGGTGGCATACATCGGGTCACCGAAGATCACCTCATCCCCGGGACCCAGAAGCGTGCAGAGCACGGCATACAGCGCGGTCTGGGTGCCGGGCAGAGTCATGATGTTCTCTGGCCCAAAGGTGCGGCCGCGCCGGGCGGTGTAGCGCTGGGCCAGCGCCGCCAGCGTTTCGGGTTCGCCATGACCGTTGGAATAGCCGGTGCGCCCGGCCTCCATCGCGGCGGTTGCGGCGCGGATCAGATCGGGTGGGCAGGGCGCATCAGGCTCACCTATGGTAAGCTCAATCACATCACGCCCCTCGCGCTTCATCTGGCGGGCCAGTGCGTGAAGTTCCCATTTGGCACCGCCAAGCCCTTGCAGGCGGTCGGTCAGGGCGGAATATCTCATGCGCTTTGGTCTTTCAGATTAAGGTTCAGGATGGCCGAGACGGCGGACAGGCCGATGGCCTGCAACTCGCCCGAGGCAAAGCCCTGTGGCAGGGCCGAGCCTTCGAGCCAAAGCCCGTCGATCACCGCGTTGCAAGCGATGGCGTCGCGGTGGCATTGCTCGGGACTGCCCTCGCGGGGCAGGGCAGCAATCAACCCTTCGAGGATGTCGCGGTAGGCGCGATAGCCTTGCTCATGGATCTGGCGCATCTCTGCGTCGCCACGCAGGCTGTTCAGAAACCCAGCCCAAAGCCCAAGTCGCAACGGGTCCACGACCGGTGGGCAGAGCGAGGCCACGACGAAGGCCGCCAGCCGCGCGGTTGGGCTGGGACCGGCGTCGCGCAGGGCCGCAGTGCTGTCTTCGGTCAGAATCTGCATAAAGCGGCGATAGGCGGTGCGGGTCAGTTCCTCTTTGGTTGCAAAGTAATGCCGGATCAGCCCCGGCGTCACCCCGGCGCGGTCTGCAATGGCGCGCACCGTCGCTGCCTGCGGGCCGCCAGATGCTACCAGATCGAGGGCGGCCTCGATCAGCGCCTCGCGGCGGGTTTCTTCGGTTTCACGGCGATAGGGGCGGCGGTCGGTGGACATTGGGGGTTTATTATACAGGTGGATAATTCACTCAAGAGTGCAACCAGTCTGTGGCCAATGCAAGGAATATGGGCGCATCTGCTGAAAATAGGGACGGATTGGCAGTGGCTGGCGCTAGGTTTCGCCCACCACATCCTTGTGGATAATGACATCGGCCTGTGGATAGGCGTTCAGGATGGCGCGGCGCAGGCCTGCGCCGATGTCATGGGCTTGGCGCAGGGATTGGCTGCCATCCAACTCGATATGGATGTTGACGAAGATCCGGCTGCCAGCGGTGCGGGTTTTCAGATCGTGATAGCCATGCACGCCGGGCCAATCGGCTGCAATCTTGCCGATGCCTGCAATGATGGCAGGATCCGCGCGCCGGTCCATCAACGCATCAAACGCGCCCTTGCCAATGCGTAGGGCCCCCAAGGCCAGCATTACCGCCGCACCAATGGCCACGACCGAATCGATCTGGCCCATGCCATAGGCCGAGGAAGCCCAAAGCGACACGATCGCACCGATATTGGGTAGAAGGTCGCCAAGGTAGTGAAGCCGGTCAGCGGCCACCACCCGGCTCCCGGTGGCACGCGCCACGCGGCCTTGCCACCAGACGAGCCCCAGCGTCAGCACGACCGACAGCGCCATCGCCACCATGCCGCGCCCTTGGGCTTGGAGTTGGGGCGTTGACGGGTCCAACAGGCGCTGGGCGGCGGCAAAGGCGATGACACCTGCGGCGATAAGGATAAAGATCGCTTGACCCAAAGCGGCCAGATCCTCGGCACTGGTATGGCCAAAGGCGTGGTCTTCGTCAGCAGGTTTGGCGGCGTAGATCAGCGCGGCCATGGCTGCGAGTGAGATCATCAGGTCCATCGCAGAATCGGCCAGTGAGGCCGCCACCGACAGCGCACCGGTTTCGCCCAAAGCCCAAAGCTTCAGCGCCACAAGAAGGGCTGCCACCGCCACCGAGGCAGCGCCAGCCGTCAGGTTCAGGCGGACGGGATGCGGGTCGGACATCGGGCGGTCCTTTGCGATGTGTTCAGGGCGCGCTTTAGGCTCCGTAGCGCGGTCGATCAAGCGCTGACTGCAGGGCTATGCGGGATTATTCCAAAATCTCGCCCGGGATTACACCCCAAAGCGCCGATTTCTCGACCCATCCGCGTTCACCTTGCACATTCATCCGGCACCAATCGGGGGTGCAGGCCAGAAGCCTGCCGATGACACCGCGTTCGGCCTGAAATCTGACCGCCGAAGCCGGATCGGGTTGCATGCGGAAATCGGCAAGATCAGCGGTGATGATGGCCGAGCGCACACCGGACAGCAGCGCATAATGCACCCAGCCCCCCAAGCCCTCGGCATCCTCGACGCGCCGCCAGTTTTCATGTTCTGCCGTCACGCGCAGCGGCATGCCGGGGGTGGTGAACACCCAGTCAATGCGGTGGGTCAGGCTGGGGCCCCGGCGGGCGTTGCCCTCATTGCCCTTGAGGCTGACAAAGCGCGGGATGGGCAGGTTGGTCACCGCGCCTTTAGAGGGGTCGCGCGGCGGGGTGGCCGGTTTGGCTGCCGGGGCCGGGGCGACGGGGGCTGCTGCTGAGGCTGCGGCTGCGGCGGCCTCAGGCGCGCTTTCGGGCACGGGCTCTGCGCTTGGTGTCGTGGCGGCATGGATCGGGTTGACCTTGGGCCGGGGCGAGGCGGCAAGGCCGCCTTTGGCCGGGGTGGCCAGCGAAACCGTGCCGCCCGCGCTGACCTGCGCCGTGGCGGGCAGCCCCCCCCATGTCGTGCCGATGGCCAGCATCAGCCCGATGCCTGCTGCCCGAAACACCCAAGACCCTGTCATTGCCCGTGCCTTTCGCGACATTTGGGGCTGGATTGTCGCCCCGCCTGCCGCCGTTACTGTTTGCCGGGGCTTGTGCCTTGCCCCGCTTGTCGTCACTTTGCCATTCTGGGATGCGATTTGGAAGTGCAGGGAGGCCCCTTATGCCCGCAGGACGTCTGAGTGTTGTCGTGACGCGACGCTTGCCTGAGCCCGTCGAGACACGGATGAAGGAATTGTTCGATGTGGAACTGCGTGAGGATGACCGCCCGATGAGCCGCGAAGAGCTGGCGGCGGCGATGGCGCGGGCCGATGTGCTGGTGCCGACGATCACCGATCACATCGATGCAGGGCTGATCGCCAAGGCGGGCGAGCGGCTACGGTTGATTGCCAGTTTCGGAGCCGGGGTGGACCATATCGACGTGGCCACTGCGCGCAGCCGGGGCATTTTGGTGTCAAACACGCCGGGCGTGGTGACTGAGGACACGGCAGACATGACGATGGCCCTGATGCTGGCGGTGACGCGGCGCATCCCCGAAGGGCTGGCCGTGATGCAGGCTGGCAGCTGGACGGGCTGGGCGCCGACCGCGTTTCTGGGCGGACGTCTGGGCGGGCGGCGGCTTGGGATTTTGGGTATGGGGCGGATTGGGCAGGCCGTGGCGCGGCGTGCCCGCGCCTTTGGGTTGCAGGTGCATTACCACAACCGCAAGCGCCTGCGCCCCGAGATGGAGGCCGAGCTTGACGCCACCTATTGGGAAAGTCTCGATCAGATGGTCAGCCGGATGGACATCTTGTCGATCAATTGCCCGCATACCCCATCAACCTTTCATCTGATGAACGCGCGGCGGCTGAAGCTGATGAAACCCTCGGCTGTTCTCATCAACACCTCACGCGGCGAGGTGATCGACGAAAACGCCCTGACGCGGATGCTGGTTGCGCGGGAACTGGGCGGCGCGGGGCTGGATGTCTATGAGCATGGCACCGAGGTCTCGCCGGCGCTGCGCGCGCTGCCTAATGTGGTCTTGCTGCCCCATATGGGCTCGGCCACGCTGGAAGGCCGGCTTGAGCAGGGTGAGAAGGTGATCATCAACATCAAGACCTTTGCCGATGGGCACCGCCCGCCCGATCAGGTGGTGCCGGGGATGCTGTAAGGCCGTGGCGCGGTCCTTTGACCCGCAGGACGTTCTGACGCGGCCATTGATGGCCAATCTGGCGACGATGGATGCTGAGGGGCCGTGTAACTCTCCGGTCTGGTTCATCTGGGAAGAGGCCGCCTTGTGGATGCTGGGGCACTGCGAAGGGTCATCGGTGCGGCGTTTGCAATCGGATGCGCGCTGTGCGGTGGAAATCGTGCATCTGGATGTGGCGGCCGGGGTGCTGTTGCATTTGGGCTTTCGCGGCAAAGCGCAGGTTTTGCCGATGGAGCCTGCGCGGTTTAGGCGGCTTTTGGCGCGCTATCTGGGGCCGGATCCGGCGGGGTGGAACCCGTGGTTCATTCAGGAAATCGCCGCGATTGACGATCCCGAAGGGCGCTGGATCCGGCTGGTGCCGGACAACACATTTACCAACAATGTCTCATATTTCCGAACGGGCCCCGATTTGGCCTTTCCCTGATCGGCGCAGAGGCGTCAGGCGAACCGACTGGGCGGATAGGGCGCCATATCCACCGGTGGGGCCTTGCCAGCCACCAAAGCCGCGACGATCTGGGCTGTGAGCGGGGCCAGCGTCAGGCCGATATGGCCGTGACCATAGGCGTGGAAGACATCCCCACCCTCGCGGGAGGGGCCGATCACCGGCACGCTGCCTGGCATCGAGGGGCGAAAGCCCATCCAGTCGCGTGAAGGTTCGGGCAGATCGGGGAAGATTGCGCGCGCGCCTTCGATCAGTTTTGCAATCCGGTGGGGTGAGGGCGGCAGGGTGAGGCCGCCAAGTTCCATCGTGCCCGCCACTCTCAGGCGGCCCGTCATTGGGCAAAGGTAGAACCCACGTGAGGTGGGGCAGGTCGGCCGCGTCAGACGCGGCACCGCCATGTCCCATTCCACGTGATAGCCGCGCTCGGTGTCCAAGGGCACGCGGTCGCCCGCTTGGGCCGCCAAGGCGCGCGAATGGGCGCCTGTCGCGATCACCACCTGACGGGCGCGCAGCCGCAGGCCGGGGCCTTCAACGATGATGCCGTCTAGCTGGCGGGTCAACCCATCAGCCCGGCGTTGCTGAAAGCCCGCCCTTTGCAGCACTTTAAGCGCCAGCAGGCGCACCATCTGGCCCGGATCGGACATGAACACGGCCTTGGGAAAAAAGGCCGCCCCGCCTTCGACCGCGGGCAGGCCGGGTTCCATCCGCGCAAGCTCATCAGGGCCGATCAGATCGACAGTGATGCATGGTTCCGGCGATAGGCCATGTCCTTGCCCGCCGCACGGTAAGCGGCGGCCGTTTCGTAAAGGTACAGGCAGCCGCGATGCTGCAGGATATCGGCGCCCCCGATGTGGTCGGCCAAGGCTTGCCACAGGGGGGCGGCCCCGGTCAGAAGGCTTGCGATGGCGGCGGCGCTGCGGGCGGTGGGGCCGGGCAGGGATTGAGCCGCAAAGCGCATGAGCCACGGCATCAGGGCGGGCAATCCGGCGCGGCGGATAGCAAGGGGCGAGGATTTGTCGAACAAAAGCTAGGGCAGGTTGCGCAGCACATCGGGGGTGCCGACGGGCATCACGGCGTAATCGGCAATGGTGCCTGCGTTGCCGTAACTCGCGCCGCTGCCGGGGGGAGCGGGATCAACCAGAGTGACCTCATGGCCTTGGGCCAGAAGGGCCTCGGCAATGGCAAGACCGACAACGCCCGCGCCGATGACCGCGATTTCCGTGGTGATGTGCTCGGTCATGCGCGCCCTGCGAAGGCTCATGGTCGCCGTTCCCGCGCGCCCCGCGCGCAAGTGGGGGGGGGGAGTGC
>JBILYK010000032.1:0-35497 GCA_044377735.1 Paracoccaceae bacterium
GCCAGCTATATCGCAGCCATTGAAAACGCGGATGTTTCTGCTTTTGAATCTCCCGGCTTTATTTCCGGCTTTGTGCGGTCTTATGCGCGCTATCTTGGCTTGGACCCCGAGGAATCTTTTGCACGCTTTTGCATCGAGGCAAATTTCGAAGTGGCCCATGGCATGTCTTCGGCCGCCTCCTCCAGCACGCTAACAGCCAAGCGGGCCCGGACCGAGGCCGGTCGCGATGCGCTCTCGACTGGCTCCATCGTTTTTGGGCAAAACCAAGAAAGCTGGTTCAGCCGCGTTGAACCCGGAGCGCTGGGGTCTTTTGCCGTATTGGTGGCTTTGATCGGCGCGCTTGGCTATGGCGGGTGGTCTATTCTGCAAGAGGTGCAGCGCGTGCAGCTCGCCCCAGTGGATCAGGCCCCGAATGTGGTGGCCGAAATTGACCCATTGGGCAATGTGACCCCCGTGCCACAAGAGATGCCCGCCGCCACCGCCGAGGTTGCTTTGTCCGGGGTGACGGCCGATCCTCTTTCGCGTCTGACGCGGCCTCAGGTTTTGGACGTGCCGGTCATGACCTCGCGCGATGGCCCGATTGCGTCCATTGACTTTGACCGCGCAGGCACGGTGGCAAGTGCTGACGTGGCACAGCCCAATGCTGGCCCGGCCACGGGTGAACCTGCAGCGGTGCAGGTCGTGGCCGAAGTTAATCCCAGCGTCGAACTGTTGGCCGTGCGCCCGTCTTGGGTGCAAGTGTCGGCCGCCGACGGCACGGTTCTGTTTGAAAAGATTCTTGATTCTGGTGAACGCTATACAGTTCCGCCATTGGAAGATGCGCCTTTGTTGCGGGCGGGCAATTCGGGCTCGGTCTATTTCTTGGTCAACGGCCAGACCTTCGGTCCAGCGGCACCGGGGGCCAATGTCGTCAGGAACGTCGCGCTGACGGCAGAAAACCTCAGCACAGCCTTCACGGTTGCCGATCTTTCCGTGGATGCCGATCTGGCCGATATCCTGAACGTTGCTGATGCCGGGGACACAACAGGCACCACCGCGCCTGCCGAGGCACCCATCGAATAATCCCACCGTGCTGTGCCTGAACGGCTCTGGCGGCATTGCCCCGGATCCTTTTGCTGTTTATCTTAGGGCAAGACCAAAAGGGCTTTCCTCATGACGCACAATCCCATCCGTCCCTGGCGAAACATCGAACGGCGCGTTTCGCGGCAGATCCACGTGGGCAAGGTGCCGGTCGGTGGCGATGCGCCGATCTCGGTGCAGACCATGACCAACACGTTGACCCATGACGTGAAGGCGACGCTAGAGCAGATACAGCGCGCCGCGAATGCCGGGGCTGATATTGTGCGGGTCTCGGCGCCTGATGTGGAATCAACGCGCGCCTTGCGTGAGATTTGCCGCGAAAGCCCGGTGCCGATCGTGGCCGATATCCATTTCCACTATAAACGCGCGATTGAGGCCGCCGAGGCAGGGGCCGCGTGCTTGCGCATCAACCCCGGCAATATCGGTGATGCCAAGCGGGTGGCCGAGGTTGTCAAGGCGGCCAAGGATCATGGCTGTTCCATCCGCATCGGGGTGAATGCGGGGTCTTTGGAAAAGCATCTCTTGGACAAATATGGCGAGCCATGCCCCGATGCGATGGTGGAATCCGGCCTCGATCACATCAAGCTTTTGCAAGACAACGACTTTCATGAGTTCAAGATCAGTGTGAAAGCGTCAGATGTGTTCATGTCCGCCGCTGCCTACCAGCAATTGGCCACGGTCACCGACGCCCCGATCCATCTGGGCATCACCGAGGCGGGTGGGTTGATTTCCGGCACGGTGAAATCGGCCATCGGTCTGGGCAATCTCTTGTGGTTTGGCATTGGCGATACGATCCGTGTCTCGCTTTCAGCCGATCCGGTCGAAGAGGTGAAGGTCGGGTTCGAGATTCTTAAGTCTTTGGGTCTGCGCACCCGTGGCGTGCAGATCATTTCCTGCCCCTCTTGCGCGCGCCAAGGGTTTGACGTCATCAAGACCGTCGAGATTTTGGAAAAGCGGCTTGAGCACATCAAGACCCCGATTTCACTGTCGATCATCGGATGTGTGGTCAATGGCCCCGGTGAGGCGCTGATGACCGATATCGGCTTTACCGGCGGCGGTGCAGGGTCGGGCATGGTCTATCTTGCGGGCAAGCAAGATCACAAGCTTGGCAATGACCGCATGGTGGAGCACATCGTGGAACTGGTTGAGGCCAAGGCCGCCGAGATGGAAGCCGCCGCCAAGGATTAAGGTGCCACCCTCAACCGCAGCGTCAAGGCCAGGGCCAGCACACCATACCCCGCAACGCCCAGCAAAAGCGGCACCTGCGTGCCGTCAAACATAAGGCCGACCGGCACCGCCAGGACCACCGACAAAACGGTAGCAATCGCTGACGTGACCGAGGCCGCAAGCCCTGCCACATGGGCCAAAGGCTCCATCGCCAGCGCGCTGAGATTGCCCAGCGTCAGCCCCATGACAGCAAACAGCACAACCGACCACAGGATATGCAGCGCAAAGCCGCTGCCCTCGACCATCACCCCCACCAGCGCCAGATACCCAAGCGTCACAGCCAAAAGTGCGGCATAGGTTGCCGTCACCATCCGCCGCATGCCAAGGCGCATGACCAGCCGGGCGTTCAGGATAGATCCGATCATGGAGGCTACGGCGATCGCCCCAAACCACAGCGGAAAACTGTTGCCCCGATCAAACAATTCCGAGAAAATCCCCTCCATCGAGGAGAGCGTGGCAAACAGCATCCCCAAGGTCAGCGCTTGCGCCAAGATCGAGATTTGCACCACCCGGTAGGACAGAACCTCGCGGGTCGCCCCGGCCATCGCGCCCCATGACAGGGGCCTGCGCGCCTCACGCGGCAATGTTTCGGGTTGGCGCAGCGCCAACCAGCCCATCACCAAAAGCGCAAAGGCGACATAGGCCACGAAAATCGCCTGCCATCCGGCCAGCACAATCACGCCTTGCCCCATGAGCGGCGCCACCGCTGGCACAAGGGTAAAGATCATCATCGCAAAGGACATGATCTGTGCCATCTCACGCCCCTTGAACATGTCGCGTACCATGGCGATTGACACCGTGCGGGGGGCTGCAGCCCCAATGCCCTGAACGACGCGGGCGATCAACAACGTCTCAAGGCTGGGGGCCGCCCAGCAGGCCAGCGCGGCCAAGATGTACAGCACAAAGCCCGCAAGAATGGTGGCCTTGCGGCCAAAGGCATCAGACAAGGGCCCGGCAAACAAGGTGCCCACGCCCATACCCAGAACAAAAGATGTGATGACCAGCTGCGCCTTGTTCGGATCCTCGGGCGAGAGCGCCAGCGCAATCTGCGGCAAAGCGGGCAGCATCGCGTCGATCGACAGCGCTATGGTGGCGAAGAGGAGCGCCAAAAGCGCGATAAACTCGTTGCGCGAAGTGGTCTTGGTCATCATCTCACCTTGGGCCAGTTCTGCGGCCCCAATTCGTCCGCCTGATGCGCGCATCCGCCGCCAAGGTCCAGCGGAAACGCGCGCGCCTCAGTCAGCGGACTTTGCCTTTTCGACCAGCTCCTCAATGACCCGGCCCCAAACCTCGGGGGGCTGTGCGCCCGACACGACATATTGCTGCGCGATCAGAAACGTCGGCACGGCGCTGACCCCTTTGGCGCGGGCATCGTCGTCGCGGGCGCGGATGTCGTCGGCATCGGCGTCACTTGCCAAAAGCCGTACCGTAACCGCCCGGTCCATGCCTGCCGCCGCCGCGATATCAGCCAGAACGCCCGCATTGCCAATGTCGCGGCCCTCACGCCAATAGGCGCGCATGATGGACGACACCACGGCCGACTGCCGCCCCTCAAGGCCTGCCCAGTGGATCAGCCGGTGTGCATCCAGCGAATTCGGCATCCGTCGGGGCGTGTCT
This sequence comes from Paracoccaceae bacterium, assembly GCA_044377735.1. Lineage (GTDB taxonomy): Bacteria > Pseudomonadota > Alphaproteobacteria > Rhodobacterales > Rhodobacteraceae > Tabrizicola_A. The sequence goes on from JBILYK010000032.1 coordinate 3,925, forward strand.
GGGTCAATCTCGGCCCCAGCGGCGCGGCTTGCCTCTTTCAGCCGCAGATGCATCTGAACCAAGCGGTCCTCGCCGAATTTTGCGGCAAGATAGTCGTGCTTGTCGACACCATCAGCGGGCATGTCCGGGTTCAACTGGAACGGATGCCATTCAATGCGGAACGGGTGGTCGGCATGTGCCTCTAACGCGCGGTCCAGATTGGCCTTGCCGATATAGCACCAGGGGCAAACCGGATCGGAGAAGATATCAAGCCGTATCATCATGCGCGTCCTGCAGGGCAGCGCGCAAGGCGCGGCGGTTGAGTTTCAGGTTGGCATTGCGCGGCAATTGGTCAAGCCGGGTCCAAAGCCTTGGCTGTTTATAGCGTGCAAGATGCGTGGCCGCATGGGCGGCAAGGGCAGGGGCTTCGGCTGGGCCAAGATAGGCGCAGGCCAGAACTCGGGTGCCAGGTGCTACCTCTACCTCGGTCACCGCGCAGTCGGTCAGACCGGGGCAGGTGGCCATGGCCGCCTCCACCTCTTGCGGGGCGACGCGGAAGCCGCCGGGGTTCAGAATGTCATCGGCCCGCCCCAGATGGCGCAAGGCACCTGAAGGGGTTTCCTCAACCAGATCGCCGGTCACGAACCAATCACCCTGAAACCGACTGCTGGTTTCCGCCTTGGCGCCAAGATAGCCCAGCATCAACCCCGGATCGCTGCGATGTACGGCCAGAACGCCGGGTTGGCCTGCGGGCAGGGGGGTGCCATTGGCATCCAGCACCGCAATCTGGCGGCCCTCTTGGGCAAAGCCCGAGCTGCCCTCGGGCGCAGGGCGCATGGGGCTGCCGGAAATGAAGGTGGAACACTCGGTCATGCCAAGTGCTTCGTGCAGATCGGTACCGGTTGCGGCCTGCCACTGATGGCGCAGCGCGGGGGCAAGCGCTTCGCCCGCCGCCAAGCCATGGCGCAGCGCGGGCAGTGGCGGAAGGGCGGATTTCAACATCTGGCGAAAGATGCCCGGCGCACCGGCCAAGATCGTCGCGCCGTGGCGGACGGCCAAAGCACCCAGATCGCCCGCCGCCATGCCAGGCGCGGGCACCAGCGCCGTGGCCCCATTCACCCAAGGGTCCAAAAGCCCGGTGCCGAGCGTAAAGGTCCAGTTCATCGCGCCCGCATGCAACAGGCGGTCTTCGGGGCCCAAACCCTCCCAACCTTGGTGCATCATCACCCGCGCCAAAAGTGCCCGATGGGCATGCTGAACTGCCAGTGAGGTGCCCGAGGTGCCTGAGGTGAAGACGATATAGGCCAACCGATCCGGATCACCCAGTTCATAAGCGCAAGGTGCAAGGTCGTGCATCGCCATCAAGGTGGCAGAAGGCAAGACCTGTGCCGAACAAACGGGCAGGGCGATCCCGGCGTCGGCCACGATGAGCGCCGGGTCCACAAGACCAGCCATCCGGGTGATCTCGGCCTCGGTCAACGCGGCTGAAGTTGGCACAGGCACCAGACCCGCCGCAATCGCCCCCAAATAGGCCATCGGAAACACCGCTGAATTGCCCAAACGCAGCAAAACTCGACTGCCCGGCGCGTGACCCATCGCCAAAAGCCCGGTCCCAATGCCCCGCACGGCCGCTTCGATGCGCGCATAGCTCCAAACCTCAACGCGATCCGCGTGCAGGATCTCGAGTGCTGGCTTGTCGCCAAGATCTACGGCATGGCGTAGCGCATGGGCGGCCAGATTGAAAGACGGTGGGCGGCTTGGGCTTTGCATGGGCCATTGCTAGCTTGACCCTTGGCGGGCTTCAATGGGGCTTTGCGTGCCAAAACATCGATCAAAGCACTGGGGGTTGAACCGAAGGGGCTTTCAGGCTAGGGCCTGCCCCATGTCGACTGACCCTAAAAAGCTGATCCGCATCGCGCGGGAAAGCGGCGATCCGGCCGGAGCCGAGGCGCTTGACCTTGGCTTGCGGGTACGAGATCTGCGAAAGGCAAAGGGCTGGACGCTGGAGCAGGCGGCAGTGCAAGCGGGGTTGGCACGCTCGACCCTGTCGAAGATCGAGAATGGCCAGATGTCCCCCACCTATGAGGCGCTGAAAAAGCTGGCTCAGGGCATGGGCATGTCCGTGCCGCAGCTGTTCACACCGCCCGCCAAACCCCAAGCCACAGCGCGCATGGCTGTGACAAAGTCGGGTGAGGGGCAGGGCCATGCCACCACGACATATGAGCACGAGCTTCTGGCTGGCGCGCTGACCAAAAAGCAGATGCTGCCCTACCGCGCCACCATCCGCGCCCGCGATCTGGAGGAGTTTGAAGGTTGGGTGCGCCATGACGGCGAGGAATTTCTGTACGTCCTCACCGGCGTGGCGCGGCTTTACACCGAGTTTTATGAACCCGTTGAACTGCGTCGCGGCGACAGCGCCTATTATGACGCCTCGATGGGCCATAACGTGATTTCGGTGTCGGATGATGATGCCACATTGTTGTGGGTCACGTCGCTTGGCTAAACCGGATCGCGTTTGCTCTGCTGCGCCCAATCAAACGCGTTATGCTTTGAAACCGCACAAAAATCTGCTGCCATGGCCAAGACCTTGGTCGCGAAAGTGATGGACTGCATCCAAGCTGACAAGGAACGCGGACTGCGGCCCTGTCAGATCAGTTGCCGATCCATCCCTGAACGGTGCGCGCGCCGCTTGAGACGTCTTCGCCAACACCAGAGATTGTGTTGCAGGCCGAAAGACTGAGCAGGACAGCCAGCACGAGAGAGATGTTTTTCATTCTACGATCCAGAAGGTTTCGGGGTAGAACCCGGGGAACATCCCATAAATGGGCAGCTTTGCCGGATAGGTCAAGCGTGCGTCATGCGCAAGCCTGGCGCGGTCAGAATACCACATTGGCATGACATAGCGTCCCGCCGACAAGACACGGTCCAGCGCCTGCACAGCGGCGCGGTATTCGTCTGGATCGGCCGTTTGAAGCATTGTGGTGATCATGGCATCCACCGCAGGCGATGCAATGCCAGCCAGGTTGCGCGATCCGGGAACTGATGCCTCGGCCGCGCCCCAGTAAAGCACCTGCTCATTACCTGGCGACAGCGACAAAGATCGCACATAATGGGTCATGTCAAAGTTGAAATCGGTGACGCGTTGTTTGTACATCGCCGCATCCACCATCACGATCCGCGCCTCAATTCCCAACCGCATCAGGGCTTGCACATAGATGTTGGCCGCCGCGATCAAATCATCTGATCCATTCTGCAACAGAATCTCAAAGGTGCAAGGCACGCCTGCCGCGTCCACCAGACGGCCTTGTTGCACGGTCCAACCCGCCTCTTCCAGCAAATCGACGGCGGCGCGCAGGTTCTTGCGATTGGCCTCACTGCCATCTGACACCGGCGGCGCATAACCCTCAATCGTGCCGGGGGGCAGGTCGGCCGCAAAGGGTGTGAGGAGTTCCAGCACACGGCCGGTCGCCGGGTTTGCCATATCGCCCGACAGCTGCGAGTTGGAATAGTAAGACGTGATCCGGGGCAAGGCGCCTCCGTTCAGAGTGTTGTTGATGAGTTCAAAGTTGAAGGCGAGTGTCAGCGCCTCACGCACACGCCAATCTTCAAACAGCGGTCTGCGGGTGTTCATCGCAAAGCCCTCAATCCCCGAGGGGCGCTGATGGGGCAGTTCAACAAGCTTGACCTTTCCCTCGCTCACGGCGGGAAAGTTGTAGTTCGTCAGCCACTTTGCAGGATTGCTTTCCAGCCAAATCGATAATTCGCCCGCCCGAAACGCCTCAAATACCACGCCCGCACCGCCAAAGTATTCGACTGTGATCGAATCGAAGTTGTGAAGGCCGCGATTGAACGGCAGATCCTTGCCCCACCAGTCGGAATTCCGCTGGTAGGTGATCGATTGGCCGGGCAGTGCCTTGGTCACGACATAGGGACCAGACCCGATGGGGGCATCCAGGCTTGTTTCGTCAAACGCGCTTCCTTGCCACTGCGCTTTTTGCAAGATCGGGCGCAGCCCCAAGATCAATGGTAGCTCACGATCCTCGGTGTTGAAGGTGAACCGAACGCTGCGCGACCCCGTCGCCTCGGCCGTGGCGATCTTTTTCCATGCCGTGTGATAGCGCGGGCTGCCAAGCGTGCCTAAGGTTTCAAACGACCACAGCACATCCTCGACAGTCACCGGGTTGCCGTCCGAGAATCGCGCACCCTCGCGCAAGGTGAATTCCACAAATGTGCGCGCTTCATCGGTCTCAACGGTCTCGGCCAACAGCCCATAAAGAGTGAAGGGTTCATCGATCGAGCGGCCCATCAGAGTTTCGATGGTCAGCGCCGAAAGCTGGCTCGGGGCCTGACCCTTTACGATGAAAGGGTTCAACGAATCGAATCCCCCCGATTCGCCCAGAATCAGGGCACCTCCCTTGGGTGCATCCGGGTTGGCATAGGGCAAAGACACAAAATCGGGTGGTAGGGCAGGCTGGCCATACATAGCTATGCCATGCATGGGTTTGGCATCGGCGGATCCGGTTGAAATCATGGCAAACATGGCCAGGCCGAGGATCACCAACGCGCCAAAGCCGTGGCGAGCAAAAAGCTGTTTCATTCCGGCAACAATCCCTTTTTGCTTGCGTTTACAGCCCACTTGTTACGTGCGCCTCCCGTCAAATGCAAACTTTCGGCTTGGATTGGCCTTAGATGAAGTCTATAACGATCACACTGCTCGATAGGTTTCTTGCCTGTATGAAACCTGCCTCAATGACTTAACGCCGGCTTCGCGCCGGCGTTTTTTTTGGTGCATCGCTCTGATTTTGTTGCTGAACAGTCGTATCGGCGCAGGTCCCACGCATGGTGGACGCGCTCTGCCAAACACGGTTTCAGAATGCAAAATCGCCTGTTCCATTGAAAAGGCCGTCTGCTCTGAAACTTCACAGACAGTCTTATGCCCGCCGCCCCAAGGCGTTCACAGCAAAAGCCCAGACTTTTCATCACATTGGCATCGGCCAAGCCGTCGCTCCCGATCATATCCAGCTTGAAGGTCTTCAACGTAAGATGCGGGCCATCGGCTTGATAAATCAGATCCTTGCCCACCATTAAGGCCCCATCGAGGAACTGCGTGCAGTTCTCCTCGGCCCCGCCCCCGTTCATGTTGTCGTTTCCAGCGTTGCCCATAGCTTCCCGCACATCTCGGGGGCATGGTTCACATGGTTTCAGAATTCCGCGCCGGTCATTTAGGCCAGCTTTTCCACCGACAGGTTGAGCCCATCCAACTTGTCGCTTTTCACCAGCTCAAAGCGACGACCCTGCTGTGTGAGATTGGTCAAGGCATTGCAGTCGAAAGTGCCCTTCCCCAGCGCACCGCACTCCTGGCCCCAAACCGCTGAAACTGTTCCCCTGTGTGCACGCCCAGCAAGGTGTCCTTATCCAGTCAATCACGACCATAATTGCTTGGCATTGGGTGGAAATGCGACGGTCTCAGGATTTTGACCGCACTGTTGACGATGTCACAGGCTCTGGCATCTGGCACCACAGGCGTTATGCTGCACTGCAACATAGGAGTCCAAGATGCTGAAGGGCAAAACTGCAATCATCACCGGGTCAAATTCGGGCATCGGGCTGGGTGTCGCCGAGGAATTGGCCCGCGCAGGGGCCGATGTGATCTTGAACAGCTTCACCGACCGGGCCGAGGATCATGCGCTTGCTGCCGATCTTGGCGGTCGGCATGGGGTGAAGGCACGCTATATCGCTGCCGATATGTCCAAGGCCGAGGACTGCCGCGCGCTTGTGGGTCGGGCAGGGGCCTGCGACATTCTGGTGAACAATGCCGGGATCCAGCATGTCGCCCCGGTGGATGAATTCCCCATCGACAAGTGGAACCTGATCCTTGCGATCAACCTGTCGTCTGCCTTTCACACCGCGGCCATGGCCCTGCCCATGATGCGTGCCAAGGGCTGGGGGCGGGTGGTGAACATCGCCTCGGCGCATGGGCTGACGGCCTCGCCCTATAAATCAGCCTATATCGCAGCCAAGCATGGGGTCGTGGGCCTGTCCAAGACCATCGCGCTGGAAACGGCGGGGCAGGGCATCACCTGCAACGCCATCTGCCCGGGCTATGTGCTGACCCCTTTGGTCGAAGCGCAGATCCCTGATCAGATGAAGGTGCATGGCATGGACCGCGACACTGTGATCCGCGATGTGATGCTCTTGCGCCAACCCAGCCGCCAATTTGCCACCACAGAACAGATTGGTGGCACGGTGGTTTACCTGTGCAGCCCACACGCTGATCAGGTCACTGGTACGACGATTTCGGTCGATGGTGGTTGGACGGCACTTTAGAGCGGATCGCATTCAATCTGAGTCAAAGTAAATGCGACCCAAGACAGGCAAGCCGTTGGAAATGTTGCGTATCTCTCAGCGCGCCGCGATGGTCGTCTGCATTTGCTCTTTGGTGGCAGGGTAAACCAACCCCGCTGACACGATGAGTTTCACCGCCTCATCCGCCTTGAGATCAAGAATGATGACGTCGCGCTCCGGCACGAAAATCAGCATGCCTGATGTCAGCGGTGTAAAGCCGATGAACACCGCCACCATGCCCGCGCCATTGGGCAGCTTTTCGGCAATCTCGCCCTTTGGCGTGGTCGCGACCATTCCGACAGCCCAATACCCCTCACGCGGGAATTCTACGAGGCAGGTGCGCTCAAAGTTCTTTTCCGACTTGGCAAAGAAGGTCTCGGTGATCTGCTTGACCCCCGAATAGACCGACCGCACCAAGGGCACACGGTCGACAATCTCTTCGGCCTTGCGCACCATGGATCGGCCAATCAGCCCACGCGCCACCGAACCAACCATCGCTGTAAAGACCAAGAATACCAAAACCCCGATGCCCCGAACCGGGAAATTCGCCTCTGGGCCGAAAAGCCGGTGCATAAGGGCCTCGGGCTGATAGGCCGCCGGGATGAGGGGCAGGATCCACCCATCGATCCAGCCCACCACACCCCAGACAACATAGATCGTCAGGCCCACCGGCAAGACGACCACAAGCCCAGTCAGAAAAGAGGCGCGCAAGGCACCAAGGATAGACCGACGGGGTTCTTCTGACATGGCTGCTCCTGCGCTGTCCGAGCAATCTATGGACGCGCAGGCGCGCGGGCAATGGGCTTAGATCAAATGACGCGCGATTGCAGCTGCAAGACGAGCGTTGTTCAAAACCAGCGCGATGTTGGCAGCAAGCGAGCGCCCCTCGGTCAACTCGAAAATTCGGTTCAGCAAAAAGGGCGTGACGGCCTTGGCCGCGATCCTGCGCGCCTGCGCCTCCGCAAGTGCTGCCTCAATCACCGGGCCCATCACATCCAGCCCGATCTCGTTGGCCGCCGGGATAGGATTGGCCACCAACTGCCCACCCGGCAGGCCCAAAACCCCGCGCAAGCGATGGGCGGCCGCAATGTCCTCGGCCATGTCCATGCGTAATGGCGCCCTCATGCCAGAGAGGCGCGACCAGAACGCCGGGAACTCATCTTGCCCAAAGGCGATGACCGGCACGCCTTGGGTCTCCAAAACCTCCAAGGTCTTCGGCAGGTCAAGAATGGCCTTTGCACCGGCCGCCACCACCGTGACCGGCGTTTGCGCCAGTTCCATCAGGTCGGCTGAAATGTCGAAACTGGTCTCTGCCCCGCGATGTACCCCGCCAATCCCGCCTGTGGCAAAGACCTTGATCCCAGCAAGATGGGCGCAGATCATGGTGGTCGCCACCGTGGTGGCCCCGACGCCACCAGTGGCCAGACAGGCGGCAAGATCGGCCCGGCTTAACTTCGCCACCGATTTGGCCTGTCCAAGCTTATCCAATTCGGCCTCGGTCAGCCCGATGTGAATCTGCCCGCCCATGATGGCGATGGTGGCCGGCACTGCGCCATGGGCGCGCACCTCGGCCTCAACCGCGCGGGCCGTCTCGACATTTTGGGGAAAGGGCATGCCATGGGTGATGATCGTCGATTCCAAGGCCACAATCGCCACCCTCTCAGAGCGCGCCTTGGCAACCTCGGGAGAAAAACAAAGAGGAAGGGTCATGTGCCGATATCTCCCAAAACATAGGTGGCCGCCGCCGCCAGCGCGCGCGCAAGTGCAGCGGTCCGATCCGCGCCCGCGCGCTCGGCGACGATATGGGCGGCCATGAACGTATCGCCAGCCCCGGTGACCCGCGCCACCATCACAGGCGGCGGGCGGTCGACGATCACACCAAGCCCGGCGGTGCCTTCAGCACAAGGGCGACCACCATCTGTCACCAAAACCCGCCCCGCCCCCCGCGCCAGCAGCGACTCGGCCGCCGCAGCCGCCGTCAGGGATTGCCCGCGCGTCAGAAGGTTCGCTTCTTCAAGGTTCACATAGAGCGTAGCCTTGGGATGGTGAAGCAAAGGCAACAACCGCTCGGCCTTACCGGGGCTCGCTGGCGCCACCCGCAGGTCGGCCGCAGCAAAAAGGGGCGAGACGGCGATTGCGGCCAAAAGCTGCTCTGTCAGATTGCCATCCAGCGCTATCAGGCCGCGCCAAGGCGCCTCGGCTCGGCCAAGGGCACCATTGGCCAAGGGCCGCAATATCTTATCTCCCGCCGCCTCTAATGAATGGGCGTCGGCAATCGCGGCAATCAAGCCATTCGCCCCCTCAATCGCCATATAGCGATCGGTTGGTAGATCCTCGGACCGGTAGACGTGATCGGTCAACAACCCGATCCGCGCGCAAGCGGCCACCAACTCATCGCCTTCGGCGTCGCGGCCAATAGCTGACAAAAGGGCCGGACGCATTCCAAACCGTGCCAGGGTCATCGCGATGTTCATCGCCACCCCGCCGGGCAGCCGAGTGATGCGCCCCGGAACATCCGAACCGAGCCGCATAGATGCGGGCGAGCGGCCGATGATGTCCCACAAACTCGAGCCAATGCAGAGGATATCAGGTGTCATACGCCCTACATTGCCGATGCCAGAGGGCGGCGCAAGACGCAAGCCGGGGATGCCTCCGGCGGGAGTATTTCAAAAGGCGCAAATCCAAAAGCGCGCGGGCCAAGTGATTTGCGCCTTTCCAAATACTCATCTTTGCGACGCCAACCCCTGCGATTGTTCATGGAACAGGGCCTATTTCATGGAAACTGCGCCGCAAACCCCTTGTGATTTCTAACACGCCGGGATAATGACGCGCCACTTCACAGGTGTGGCTTGGGTGTTGCGGGGAGAAATCCCGTCTCATCCGCCGGTTGGGGGAAACCCTGAAGACGGCCGCACCAAGGTTCAAACCGGAAAAGGATAAGACATGGCTCTTCCCGAGTTCTCCATGCGTCAGCTGTTGGAAGCTGGCGTTCACTATGGCCACCAGACCGCCCGCTGGAACCCCCGCATGGGCGAGTATATTTACGGTGACCGCAATGGAATCCATATTCTCGACCTGACGCAGACCGTCCCGATGCTGGACGCAGCGCTTAAGGTTGTGCGCGACACCGTCGCCAAGAACGGCCGCATCCTCTTTGTTGGCACCAAGCGTCAGGCACAAAAGCCGATCGCCGAGGCTGCCGAAAAGTGCGCACAGTTTTACATGAACCACCGCTGGCTTGGCGGCACGCTGACCAACTGGCAGACCGTGTCGAAGTCGATCCAGCGTCTGAAGCAGATCGATGAAGTCCTTGGCGCAGGTGGCGAAGGCCTGACCAAGAAAGAGCGTTTGATGATGGAACGCGACCAGGGCAAGCTACAGGCCAGCCTGGGCGGCATCCGCGAAATGGGCGGCACCCCGGATCTGATCTTTGTGATCGATGTGGGCAAGGAAAGCCTGGCCATCCTTGAAGCGCAAAAGCTGGGCATTCCGGTTGTTGGCGTGGTCGACACCAATTGCTCGCCCAAAGGCGTTGACTATATCATCCCTGGCAATGACGACGCGGCCCGCGCCATTGGTCTGTATTGTGACCTGATCGCCCGCGCCGCATTGGACGGTATGTCGGCGCAGATGGGTGCGGCCGGTGTCGACCTTGGCGCTTTGGAAGAAGCCCCCGCCGAGGAAGCTGCCGAGGCTTAATCAGCCTTGTCATACTGTTGACATCTGGCGGGGGGATTACTCCCCGCCACTCCATTTCAGGAATTCAGGAGTCTGAAAAATGACCGCAATCACCGCCGCAATGGTGAAGGAACTGCGCGATTCGACCGGCGCAGGCATGATGGACGCGAAGAAAGCGTTGACCGAAGTGAATGGCGACATGGATGCCGCTGTTGACTGGCTGCGCACCAAGGGTCTGGCGAAAGCCGCCAAGAAGGCTGACCGCGTGGCCGCTGAGGGCCTGGTCGGTGTGGCCGTATCGAACGGCAAGGGCGTGGCTGTCGAGATCAACTCGGAAACCGACTTTGTCGCCAAGAACGCCGATTTCCAGGCGCTGGTGCGTGAAGTGGCCAAGGTTGCCCTGACCGCTGGTGACTCGGTTGAAGTGGTGAAAGCCGCGCATCTGAACGGCAAGTCTGTGGACGAGACCATTCAGGAAACCATCGCCCGCATCGGCGAAAACATGACCTTCCGCCGCATGCATGTGCTGGAGGGCAGCACTGTGGTGTCTTACGTCCACAACGCCGCAGCTCCCGGCATGGGCAAAATCGGTGTTCTGGTCGCGCTGAACGGCGATGCTGCGAAGGCCGAAGAAATTGGCAAGCAATTCGCCATGCACATCGCGGCGACCAACCCCTTGTCGCTGTCGGAAGCCACCCTTGACCCGGTGGTGGTTGAGCGGGAACTCGCCGTGCAAACCGCCAAGGCGCTGGAAGAAAACGCCGCCTCGGCCAAGCCGAAGCCCGATGCTGTCATTCACAACAACATCATCCCGGGCCGTATGAAGCGTTTCCTGTCGGAAAACACGCTTTTGGGTCAGGCTTTCGTCATCAACCCCGACCTGACGGTTGAGGCGGCAGCCAAAGAAGCGGGCGTCGAGATCACCGGCTATGCCCGCGTGATGGTGGGCGAAGGCGTTGAGAAGAAAGAAGAAGATTTCGCGGCGGAAGTTGCGAAGATGGTTCAGGGCTAAGCCCGAACAGATTTTGCACGCTTGTGCAGGGCAGGGGGCCAGCGGCAACGCTGGCCCTTTCGTTTTGCGCCTCTTGCCTCTCGTTCAGTTGAGACATATACGTTATATTATAACATATATGGGGATACTATGCCGCGCGATACCCGCCTTCCTGTCACCGTCCTTTCCGGCTTCCTTGGGGCGGGCAAGACCACGCTTCTGAACCATGTTCTGAACAACCGAGACGGCCGCCGGGTGGCTGTCATCGACAATGACATGTCTGAGGTGAACATCGATGCCGATCTGGTCCGTGAGGGCGCAAGCCTCAGCCGTGCTGAGGAAAAACTGGTAGAGATGACCAATGGCTGCATCTGCTGCACGTTGCGCGATGACCTTTTGCAGGAAGTGCGGCGTTTGGCCGAGGAGGGGCGCTTCGACTATCTGCTGATCGAATCGACCGGCATCGCCGAGCCTTTACCAGTGGCCGCGACCTTCGATTTCACGGACGAGGCGGGTGACAGCCTATCGGATGTTGCGCGGCTGGACACGATGGTGACGGTGGTGGATGCGGTGAATTTGCTGAATGACTTTGCCAGTCACGACCTTTTGGCCGACCGCGGTGAATCCTTGGGAGACATCGATCAGCGCCCACTGGTCAACCTGCTGACCGAACAGATCGAATTCGCGGATGTGATCGTGCTCAACAAAGTGGGCGACGCCAGCGCCGGCCAACTGGACGCGGCGCGCAAGATCATCAGATCGCTAAACCCGGATGCCCGGCTGATCGAAACCAACCGCTCACATGTGGATCCAGCGGCGATCTTTGATACTGGCCTATTCGATTTTGACCGCGCCCATGAGCATCCGCTTTGGGCGAAAGAGCTGTATGGCTTCGCCGATCACACGCCAGAGACTGAGGAGTATGGAGTTTCCTCGTTCGTGTACCGCGCCCGCGCGCCGTTTGACCCTGCAGGGATTCATGCGGTGCTCAACGGCCCTTTGCCGGGAGTCATCCGTGCCAAAGGACATTTCTGGATTGCCACGCGCCCCGAATGGGCCGCCGAGTTCAGCCTTGCCGGGTCGATGTCCTCAGTCACGCCCTTGGGGTTCTGGTGGGTCAGCCTGCCCACCGAGCGGCGGCCACAAGATGACGATGCGCAGGCCGAGATTGCGCGCCGCTGGGTTGAACCTTGGGGCGACCGCCGCCAAGAACTTGTCTTCATCGGCGCGGGTCTTGACCAAGCGGCGATCACCGCTGCGCTGGATGCCGCTCTGGTCAAGACCATAGAGTTCACGCCCGAGGCGTGGGCCGGCCTTGCCGATCCTTTTCCACGCTGGGGCAAACGCGCCGCTGCTGCCGATTGATCTCAACCAAGCCAAGCACTGCATTTTGACATGGTGGGCGGTCGAATTGCGCCGCCCGTCTTGTCCTTGGCCCGGCCCGGGTCTATCCCATCACTCACGCGCCGGTCGACCCAAGACTTGGCAATTGGCAGACAAGGCAGGCGAAGATGCAGATGAAACCCTATGAGGTGGTGGTGATCGGCGGTGCGGTGATGGGCGCGTCTTGCGCCTTTTGGCTCAGCCGGATGCAGCCCGGCATTTCGGTCTTGGTCATTGAACAAGACCCAAGCTTTGCCCGCGCCTCAACCGCGCTGTCGGTGGCATCGATCCGCTCGCAGTTTTCGACCGGGGTGAATGTCGCCATCTCGCGCTTTGGCATTGAATTCATTCGGAACTTTCAAGACCACCTGGGTCATGATGTTGGAATCCCCACGCTGGGCTTTAAGGAAAACGGCTATCTGTTCTTGGCCCACAGCGCCAAAGGGGCCGATCTTTTGACAGAACTTGCCCAGATGCAGCGGGGGCAGGGGGCATCAACCGAGGTGTGGAGCCCGGAGCAAACCCAAGCGCGGTTTCCGTGGTTGAACGTCGAAGATATCGCCGCCGCCAGCTTTGGCCCGCGCGATGAGGGATGTTCGACAATATGGGCCTTCTGTCCGGCTTCCGCGCCGCCGCCAAGGCCCAAGGCGTGCAGTTCATTTCCGATGAGGCGATCGGTCTTGAGATGGCGAATGGCCGCGTTGTCGCGGTCAGCTTGCGCAAAGCTGGCCGTGTCGCTTGCAGCCATGCGGTGAACGCCGCCGGAACCCGCGCTGCCGTGGTTGCAGGCTGGGCCGGGCTGACTGTGCCGGTCGAGCCGCGCAAACGCACGGTCTTTGTCATTGATGCACCAAACGCCCGACATCCGGACGCGCCGCTTTTGGTGGATTCGGGCTTTTACCTTCGTCCCGAACACGGCGGTCAGTGGATCACGGCAACCGTGCCCGCCGAGGATGGGCCTTGCGCTGCGGATGATTTTGAACCCGATCTGCATCTGTTTGAAGAGGTGATCTGGGAGCAGCTCTACCACCGCGCGCCGGGCTTTGATGCGGTCAAGGTCGTGCGCCATTGGGTCGGCCATTACGCCTATAACACGCTGGATCAGAACGCGATTTTGGGCCCACATCCAGAGGTGCCAAACCTGTTGTTCATGAACGGGTTTTCCGGCCACGGATTGCAGCAATCTCCCGCCATCGGGCGCGGCGTCGCGGAACATCTGCTGACGGGTGGTTGGCAAAGTTTGGATCTGTCGGACCTATCGATTGACCGGGTGATCTCTGGTAAGCCTTTTTCAGAAAAGCAAGTTGTTTGATTGGGTTACACGGCTATCCTAGCCTTACATGTTGTCAACACACTTCCATAATATTACATAATATTGATTATGCGATACTCTGATCATCTATTTCCGACACCCCTTGTCGGAGACCAAAGCGCGCCAGATCTGAAATTGAACACTCTGGGCGGATCATCCCCCGGAGATTGCCATGACCCTGCGCCGTACCCCTTTTCATGCCCTCGCCAGCGCCATGGGCGCGCAGATGGGTCCTGTGGGTGGCGGGTTTCTGAACGTTCATAGCTATGGCGATGTGCAGGCCGAACACCTGAACACGCGCGCGCATGTCGGCGTGCAAGATCTTTCCACAATGGGAAAAATTGATGTCAAAGGTCCAGAAGCCGAGGCGCTGGTGAACCATCTCATCGTCAACAACGCCGCTCAAATGCACCCCGGCCAAGCCCGCTATGCCAGCGTCTGCACGCCCGAGGGCGGGATCATGGATGATCTGACGGTCTTTCGGCTGGCGGAAGAGCATTTTCTGGTGGTGTCAGGCTCGCGCAACCGGATCAAGATGCGGGACTGGTTTTCGCACCATGCCACAGGCCGCCGCGCTTATGTCACCGATCAGACCGCAGCCATCGCATTTCCCACGATCCAAGGTCCGAACGCGCGCGCCTTGCTTCAATCAGTGATCGACGATGCTGATCTAACCAGCTTGAAACGTTGGAGTTTCACGCATGGGGCCCTGAACGGAACCCGGGTGAGGATTTCGCGCACCGGGGTCACGGGCGAGTTGGGGTTCGAGCTTTTTGTGCCAGCGGATGAGGCCGCCAACGTCTGGAACACGCTCTTCGCAGCCGGTGGTGCCTTTGGGCTAAGGCCCTATGGGGTGCAAGCGATGTTCACCTTGGGTCTTGAAAAGCTTTATCCCGCGCATGGGATCGACATGGATGAAACAGTTACACCGTTTCATGTGGGAACCGATGCGTTCATCCGCTTTGACAAGGGCGATTTCATTGGCCGTGACGCATTGATGCGTCACCGCGATCAGGGGGTGGCGACGACATGGGTCGGCCTTCGCCTGACGGGCACCACCCCTGCCCCAGATCAGACGCCTGTCATGGCCGACGGTCGGCACATCGGCCATGTTACCTATTCCGATCACGGCTATTCGGTTGGCGCTGTGCTGGCCACGGCCCATATCGAAAAAGCTTACGCGATTGATGACACCGCGGTTTCGGTCCTGGGCCAACCCGCGACCATTCGGCGCAAAGCCTTTTTCGACCCGGAATGCGCACGATTAAGATCATAGGGAGTTTGGCGCACCCAGCACGATTCGAACGTGCGACCTTTGCCTTCGGAGGGCAACACTCTATCCAGCTGAGCTATGGGTGCCTACTGCCCCTATAGCGCGCCATGCGCAGGGCTGCAACGCGAAATCACTGAAAAAGGTCGTGGCACAGTTCCAACGCCGAGACCAAGGCATCTACCTCGGCCTCAGTGTTGTAAAGCCCGAACGAGGCCCGGCAGGTGGCCCCAACGCCCAAATGCTCCATCAAGGGCATGGCGCAGTGGGTTCCAGCGCGCACCGCGATGCCGCGCTTGTCCAGCACGGTTGAGATGTCATGGGCATGGGCCGGGCCTTCCAGCGTGAACGAAAAGATAGCCCCCTTCCCCGCCGAATTGCCTTGCACCTGCAACCAGTTAAGACCGGCGAGCTTGTCACGTGCATAGTCGCGAAGCCTGCGCTCATGGGCGGCGATGTTCTCCATCCCCAAGCCCATCATATATTCAAGCGCCACACCCAGACCAATCTGCTGCACAATGCCGGGCGTGCCAGCCTCAAACTTCATCGGCGGGTCATTCCACGTCACAGCCTCGCGCGTGACCTCGCGGATCATGTCGCCGCCGCCCAAGAACGGCCGCATCTCGGCCTGACGTTCGGCCCGGATATAGATCGCGCCAGATCCCGAGGGGCCATAAAGCTTGTGGCCGGTAAAGGCGTAAAAGTCAGCGCCAAGATCCACCACATCCACCGGCATATGCACGGCCGCTTGCGAGCCATCTACCAGCACCGGTACCCCTTTTTCATGGGCTGCCCGGCAAATCGCCCTCACATCAACAACGGTTCCCAACACATTGGACATATGGGTAATTGCCACAAGCTTGGTCTTTGGGCCGATCGCGTCAATCACCGCCTGCGGGTCCAGATCGCCCTTGGCGTCCACCTCAACCCATTTCAGCACCACGCCTTGACGCTCACGCAGGAAATGCCATGGCACGATATTGGCATGATGCTCCATGATCGACAGCACAATCTCATCGCCGGGCTGCAGGCGCGGTGCCGCCCAGCCATAGGACACAAGGTTGATCCCCTCTGTCGCACCCGAGGTGAAGACAATCTCATCCTCTGACGCGGCATTCAAAAACCGCGCGATGGTTCCGCGCACCGCCTCATACTTGTCGGTGGCAATGTTCGAAAGGTAATGCAAGCCCCTGTGAACATTGGCATATTCCATTGAATAGGCTTGGGTCACCGCATCAATCACCGCGCGCGGTTTCTGCGCCGAGGCCCCGTTGTCAAGGTAGACCAGCGGCTTGCCGTTCACGCTGCGGGACAGGATCGGAAAATCGCCCCTTATCTGCGCGACATCATACATTCTGGGGCACTCCGATCAGGACAGCGAAAAGAAAGGCAGCGACCAATGCGACCACGAAGCTGACCGCAAGAATACCGAAAAACACCACCACACCCGACCGGAACCCATGCAGCTCCGCGATGAAAAGTGACAACAGCACCGCATATAGCGCAAAGCCAACAATCCCAACCAAAGGCGCCAGCCCCGGAGCCAGCACCATCACGACAAGCTGGACAATCTGCAGTGCAATCGGTGGCACCTGCACCCATGCCACCAACACAAGTGCTTGCGCCAGCGAGCCTGTGCCACCAAAGCGTCGGCCGACCCAATATGCCAGCACACCGGTCAGCGCCAAAACGGAAAACTGGATCATCGCCGTGCGCATCGGGCTGCCGAACATGGCCGCAACCCCCGGATCGCCCTGCATCGGTGACGTCATGAACCCGATGAAGCCCAGAAAAGCCGAGGCTACTGAAACCAGCAGCATCGAAGTCCAGCCCGTCTGCACCGGCAGGTCCATTGCCTTCAACCGCGCCGCCGCGGCGCGGGGATTGGCAATCGTCAACCGCAAGAGGTCCTGAAGGGTATCCAACGTCATAAGCCGCGCTCCGTTTCTCGCAACATCAAAACCCAACGGATCACGAACACCGCCCCGACAACCACACCCAGCGCCGTGGTCTGCTGCCCTTGCCCCAGAAAGGCCAGCGCCAAGCCCATCAGCAACATCGCCGGCGTGATGCTGGCCAAGGACCAAAACAGCGCCAACCGCGCCGAATACCAACTGCCCTGCCCTCCCAAGGCACCCGCCACCAGCCGCGACAGCGCCGCCAGCGCGTAGGCCAAGGGCATCACCAGCGCAAAAAGGCCCAAGGCAAAGCCGAACATGCGTTGTTCGATCGGCACCTCGGGTTGCAAATGGCTCATCCGTGCGGCCACTGGCCATTGCGCGATGAAGGACACCAAGAGAAAGGTGAACAGGAACGTAAAAAGGAACGCCTCAGACCGGGGGCGCTGCAAATGCTGGCGCACCACCCGCCTCGGGGCGCGCCAACTGTCCATAATGTCCAGCAAGAGCGACATCTTAATGCTCGTGGCGCTGCATCCAGCCTTCCAGCCGGTTGCGGATGTCATCAGAAATCGCCTCGTCCTCGATCTCGGCAATCGCCTCGGCCAAGAAGGCCAGCACCAAAAGCGACTGCGCCGCTTTCATCGGAACCCCGCGCGAGCGCAGGTAGTAAAGCGCCGTCTCGTCAATCGCGCCCGAGGTGGAGCCGTGGCTGCACTTTACATCGTCGGCGTAAATCTCCAACTCGGGCTTGGCGAGGAACTGGCTCGCCTCATCCAGCAAAAGCGACTGGCTGATCTGATAGCCATCGGTTTTTTGTGCGCCGGGCTTGACCAGAATCTTGCCCTGAAACACACCAACCGCGCCGTTTTTCAGAACTTTCTTAAACACTTGGCGGCTTTTGCAGCGTTGACCAGCATGGGCTACAAACACCGTGTCGTCATGGTGAAAATCCCCATCCCCCATACAGGCCCCGGCAATATGGGCCGCCGCATCATCGCCCAAAAGCTCGATATAGGCGTCGTTGCGGGTCAGCCGACCATTGGCAGTCAGGGTAAAGGATTTGAACAACGCCGCCTTGGCAATGCGGGCGAAAACATGGGTCGCGGCACGGCGTTGATGGTCGCGGCCTTGGGTGCGCACATGGTGAAATCGCGCGCCTTCGGCCACATCCACCTCAAGCACTTCGTTCAGCCGCGCCGCCGCCGGACCGTTCTGCAGCAGCGTCATCTCCGAGCCCGGCTCCATCTTCACAAAATGGTGGAGCATTGCATCACAAGATTTTGATGAACGTAGATAAATCAGTGAAACAGGCTTCGATGGTTTCCCCGTCACGCGCATCAATACACCCGACTGCGCCATCGCAGTGTTCAGAGCCGCCAAGGGCCGCTCCACCGGGATCTGCCCCCGGGCCTCAAGCGCACCGTAAAGGCCCGCCGCCCAATGGCCTGCATCCGCCGCCGCATCGGACAGATGCGCGATCTCAAGGCCTTCCAACGCCAAAGAATCAGATTGCGCCGCGTCAAAAACGCCATCAACAAAGACGATCTTCAGCCGATCAATCGCCGAGAATGGCCGCGCCTCACCTTTGGTGTCGAAAAGATCAGCCTCTTGTGCCGCAACAGCCGTCAGGCTGGACGGGTCGGTGTAGCGCCAATATTCATCGCGCTTGCCCGGCAGGCCCATCGGCTGCAACCGGTCCAAGGCCGCCGTCTGGGCCACGCCGAGCCAACCACCCTGCCCCGCAACCCAGCCCACCAGCCGCGCGGCCAGCGCGTCAGATTTTGCCTTCATCAGCCCCATCACTGCACCTCGGCCAGAAGATCAGCATAGCCGTTGTGTTCCACCTCCAGCGCCAGCTCCGGCCCGCCGGTTTTCACAATGCGCCCGGCCGCCATGATATGCACCACATCGGGTTTGATATGGTCCAAAAGCCGCTGGTAATGGGTGATCACCAAGAAGGACCGCCCCGCGTCGCGCAGCGCGTTAACCCCGTCGGACACCAGCTTCATCGCATCCACATCCAAACCGGAATCGGTTTCATCCAAAATGCACATCTTGGGTTCCAGCATGGCCATCTGCAGGATTTCGTTGCGCTTTTTCTCGCCGCCCGAAAAGCCCACATTGACCGGGCGCTTCAGCATGTCGGCGTCGATCTTCAGGGCCTTGGCCTTTTCGCGCACAAGTTTCAGGAAATCGCCCGCAGACACTTCGTCTTCGCCGCGCGCCTTGCGCTGTGCGTTCAGCGCGGTGCGCAGGAAGGTCATATTGCCCACGCCGGGAATTTCCACCGGGTATTGGAAGGCCAAAAACAACCCCGCCGCCGCCCGCGCCTCGGGCTCCATCTCCAACAGATCTTCACCCAAAAGTTTGGCTGACCCTTCGGTCACCTCATAGCCATCGCGCCCCGACAAAACATAGCTTAGCGTCGATTTGCCCGACCCGTTCGGCCCCATGATCGCATGGACCTCACCCGCGCCGATCTTCAGATCCAGGCCGCGCAGAATGACCTTGTCCTCTTCGGCCAGTTTCACGTGAAGGTTCTTGATCTCAAGCATCTTGCGGTCCTCGGTTTATTCTCTTGGCCAAGACTGGCCAATGTTTCAGGGCTTGCACATCTGTGCAAAATTCAGTGTGGCGTCACGAAAGCCTCGGCCACCCAAGGCAAGTCCTTGGGCGCAAGCGTTTGGGGTTCCACGTGAAATTCAGCCATCCGCCCATGGCGGCGCTGCACCCGGCACAGGGTTTCGGCGCGATGATAAGCGATGCGGTCGCTGTAATCATCCCATAGCACCCGCACCGGGCGCGTGCTGCGCAACAGCACCGTCAGGAAACAGGCCAGGCGGAACCGCCCGTCAATCAACACCGTGTCGGGCTGCTGAAAATCGTCACGGTCCCAGACCGACATCGGATACCCCGGCCAACGCGCAACCCGGCGGTTGTTCACCGGCATGCCCCAAGCCTTGGTCTCGCCAATATCGGCGTGATGCAGCAAAACCTGCCCCCGTGGCGGGTTCTCATCAAACCAGCGCTGCATCATCGCGACCCAATTGGCATCGCTTTCCACCGAAAAAATCATGGCATCGGCATTATCTCCCGCTACCAGTGTCGAGCCGCCCGAGCCATATTCCAAGATAACCCGCGCCGCACTATAGGCGTCGCGCAGCACCTCGGCCTCTTCGGGCGGCAGGGTCAGCTTGGGGGCGGAAAGCGCGTCCATCACTCAGCCCTTCGCACCTTTGCCCTTCGCACCTTTGCCCTTTGCGCCTTTGCGGGCGGGCTTGAGAAGGAAATTCTCATTCACCCGGTAGCGGCGGAAGGTGGCCGAAATTTCATAGCGGTTGGCCTCAACCCAAGCCAAAAACGCGACGCGGTTTACATCGTCCACTTCAATAAAGATCACCGGACGGCAGCGCTCCAGCGTATGGGCCAGACCGCCCAACACCTGCATCTCCATGCCCTCAACGTCGATCTTGATGAAGTCCACCTTACGATCGGCCAGCGCCTCATCACCCGCAATCACCCGCAGATCACCGCCCGCCACCAGACGACCACCGCCAAGGTTCTTGTTGGGCTTATCGACCTCCATCGCCAACCCGTCCTGCGGCTTGTCCGACAGACCCAGCCCAAGATGTGATAGATCACAGCGCGCCAACTCGCCGTTCAGCCCAAGGTTCGAGGTCAGAACTGCAATCGCCACCGGGTTGGGCTCAAACGGGATCACCTGTTTCACGCCGAGCATTTTCAGCGCAAAGAGCGCATGGTTGCCGATATTGGCCCCAATATCGACGAAGACCGCGTTCTTCGGGCAATGGGCGCGGATGATCTCCAGCTCTTCGGTTTCATAGAACCGGCCGGCGAGATGTTCCTTCTGGATCAAATCCTTGGTGTTGGTCAGCGTGAAAAACACCGGCTTGCCGTCGATCACCGCGCGCACGACCTGACCGGCGGGGCTCACCACCAGATCCGCTGTCGCCATCGGCGCCGCCGCGTGCTTGTTCAGCCGCGCGTTTTTCGGCTTGCCGTCCTTCACCCAACCGATCCTTCCAGGCTGATCGCCACAAGGCTTTGCGCCTCCATGGCGAACTCCATCGGCAAGGCCTGAAGCACCTCTTTGCAAAACCCGTTCACCACCAAAGCCACCGCCTCTTCTTCATCCATCCCGCGCGAGCGGCAATAGAACAGCTGATCCTCATCCACCTTCGAGGTGGTGGCCTCATGCTCCACCCGGGATGAGTTGTTCTTCACCTCAATATAGGGCACCGTATGCGCCCCGCATTTGTCGCCGATCAACAGGCTGTCGCACTGGGTATAATTGCGGCTGTCGGTGGCCTTGGGGTGCATGCTGACAAGCCCCCGATAGGTGTTCTGCGCGCGCCCTGCGGAAATGCCCTTGGACACGATGCGCGACTTGGTGCGCTTGCCCAGATGCACCATCTTGGTGCCGGTGTCAGCCTGCTGGGCATTGTTGGCGATCGCAATCGAGTAGAACTCGCCTTGGGAATCGTCGCCGCGCAAGATGCAGGACGGGTATTTCCACGTGATCGCCGACCCAGTTTCAACTTGGGTCCACATCACTTTTGCCCGGTCGCCCCGGCAATCGGCGCGCTTGGTCACAAAGTTGTAAATGCCGCCCCGGCCTTCCTCGTCGCCCGGATACCAGTTCTGAACGGTCGAGTATTTCACCTCGGCATCCTTCAGGATCACCAACTCCACCACGGCCGCATGCAGCTGATGTGTGTCGCGCTTGGGCGCGGTGCAGCCCTCAAGATAGCTGACATAGCTGCCCTCATCGGCGATGATCAGCGTGCGCTCAAACTGCCCGGTGTTTTCGGCATTGATCCGGAAATAGGTCGACAACTCCATCGGACAGCGGGTGCCTTTCGGGATGTAGACAAAGGAGCCATCCGAAAACACAGCCGAATTCAGCGTGGCAAAGAAGTTGTCCGACTGCGGCACGACCGAGCCAAGGTATTGCTTGACCAGTTCGGGATGCTCGCGCACTGCCTCAGAGATCGAGCAGAAGATCACGCCCGCCTTTTGCAGTTCAGCCTTGAACGTGGTGCCCAGCGACACGGAATCAAACACCGCATCCACCGCCACACGCCGCTCCCCCTCAGGCACCTCGACGCCAGCCAGAAGCATCTGCTCTTTCAAAGGAATGCCCAGCTTTTCGTAGGTCGCCAGCAGCTTGGGGTCCACCTCATCCAGCGACTTTGGTTTTTCGGCCATGCTCTTGGGCTTGGCATAGTAATACTGGTCCTGATAGTCGATCGCCGGATAGTTCAGCATCGCCCAATGTGGCTCTTCCATCTGAACCCAGCGGCGATAGGCGGCCAAACGCCACTCCAGCATCCACCCGGGCTCATTGTTCTTGTGGCTGATCAGGCGGACAATCTCTTCGGACACGCCCTTGGGCGCGAAATCCATCTCGATATCGGTGGACCAGCCATACTTATAGCTGCCCGACATGGCCTGCACGGTTTCAATCGTTTCCCGATCGACGCCATCGCGCACTTCCATCTCTACTGCCGCCATAGGTGTTGCCTCCCAATTGAGGGCTTTCGCCCGCCTTCACTCATACCCCGCGCGCCAACAGCCGCGCATAGTCGCGTCCCCAGACCTCGGCAAAGCGCAAGACCTCCTCGCGCGTCACCCCTGGACCCAAAGACAGGCGAATGGCCTGCCCTGCGCGCACCGTGTCATGGCCCATGGCCTGCAAGACCCGGCTGGCCCTGACCTTGCCGCTGGAACAGGCCGAACCCGCCGAAATGGCAAATCCTGCAAGATCCATCGCCATGACCTGTGTCTCGCCTTTCCAGCCCGGCGCGATCAGGCACAGGGTGTTGGGAAGGCGCATCACATCATTCCCGACTGAAATAGTATTAAAACCCAAAGCCGACAATGCTGAATCTAGAATATTTCTAACTTCGGCGACCTCCGCCCAGATTCCATTGGCCAGATCGCGCATCGCCACCTCGGCGGCCGCACCAAAACCGGCAATGCCGATCAGGTTCTCGGTGCCCGCCCGACGGCCCATTTCCTGCCCGCCGCCAAGAATTTGCGGTGCCACGTCCAAACCGCGCCGCAGCACCAAAGCACCAATGCCCTTGGGCCCCCCCAACTTATGCGCACTGACCAGCCCCATCTGGCAGCCCAACCAGTTGAACCCGATGGGCAGCTTGCCAAAGGCTTGAGTCAGGTCCGACACCGCAATCCCCGCAGGTAACTCCTGCACGATCCCGGTTTCCGAATTGGCCAGTTGCACCACCGACTGGCCTGGGTCTAGCACTGCCACCCGGCCCGCCACATCTACCGCCAGATCGGGCGCGCACCACGCCCGCACCGCATCATGCTCGACATCCGCGCACACCAGACCACGCCCGGAACAGGCCAAACCCGCCGCCTCCGTCGCGCCCGAGGTAAAAACGATATCCGCCCCTTCGGCCCCCAAGGCCGCCGCAATCTGACCGCGTGCCTTTTCGCGCAAAGCCTTCGCTGCCCGCCCCTCAGCATGCACCGAAGACGGGTTGCCCACCACCTCCATCGCCGCAATCATCGCGGCGCGCGCCTCAAAGCGCAAAGGGGCGGTGGCGTTCCAGTCCAGATAAACCCGGCTCATGCGGCCAATCCTTTGCCCGCCAGCCCTTCAACGTGGTTGAAATATCCTCGGGGGGGCTGGCATTGCCCCGCAATGCCAGCTTGGGGGGCAGACAGCCCCCCGCAAATTCTTTCTGCAAGAATTTGATTGCCGCGCGGTCTCATTCCTCATCCACCACCCGCAACAGCGCAGGTACGGCAGGGCATGGCGTCATCTGGTTGCGGATCACGTCCGACAGCCGGGTCTGGTGCAAAAACACATAAACATTTGCCGAAAGCCCCTCCCACAGCCGGTTGGTCAGGCTTTGAGCACGTGAGCCCGAAACCCCACCACTCGCCCCTGCCCCGGTGTGCAGCGCGTCAACGGTCTCTTCGACCGCCTCCATCACCTCCGACACCCTGATCTCACTCGGGCTGCGCGCCAGCCGATAGCCCCCACCGGGCCCGCGCACCGCCTCGACCAGCCCCGCGCGGCGAAGTTTGACGAACAACTGTTCAAGATACGGCAAAGAGATATCCTGCCGCTTGGAGATCGCGGCCAAGGACATCAGGTCATCGCCTTCCGCCAGCGCCAGATCCGCCAAAGCCACCATCGCATAGCGCCCTTTTGTCGAGAGTTTCATGCCCGGTTTCCTTGCAAAATCATTGACGACTGCGCCCAGTGGCCTTACCTGCAACCCGCAAGACCATCAAGGGACCCGGACCTTGCGGCCCAGACCCTTGGAATGGTTCTAAATAGTCCGAGCGATTTTGTCAAGAAATCGCCACAGGAAAGCAGGCGAACCGAATGCCCGAAGTGATTTTTGCTGGCCCCGAAGGCCGTCTTGAAGGCCGCTACCACCCGCAAAAGGACCGTGACGCGCCGATCGCCATCGTCTTGCACCCGCACCCGAACTACGGGGGCACCATGAACAACAAGGTGGTCTACAACCTGCATT
The DNA here is from genome assembly GCA_044377735.1 of Paracoccaceae bacterium. Lineage (GTDB taxonomy): Bacteria > Pseudomonadota > Alphaproteobacteria > Rhodobacterales > Rhodobacteraceae > Tabrizicola_A. The sequence goes on from JBILYK010000032.1 coordinate 28,319, forward strand.
ACGCCTTTTACAATCTGGGCTTCACCGTGCTGCGGTTCAACTTCCGCGGCGTCGGGCGCAGCCAGGGGGAATATGACATGGGCATCGGCGAATTGTCAGATGCGGCCACCGCACTGGACTACCTGCAATCCATGAACCAAAACGCCAAGCATTGCTGGGTCGCAGGCTTTTCCTTTGGTGCCTGGATCGGGATGCAGCTGTTGATGCGCCGCCCCGAAATCACTGGCTTTGTCTCGGTCGCGCCGCCGGCGAACCTGTATGATTTCAGCTTCCTCGCGCCCTGCCCCTCCTCGGGTCTCGTCATCAACGGCACCGCAGACAAGGTGGCACCGCCCAAGGACACCATCAGCCTTGTGAACAAGCTGCATGAGCAAAAGGGAATCAAGATCACCCATGAGCAGGTTGAAGGCGCCGATCACTTTTTCAAGGATGAAGAACATCACATGAAACCGATGATCGACACGGTCTCGACTTACGTGAAGCGTCGTCTGGGGGAGGCGAGCCGTTAATGTCTGTGGTCGACGCACTGGCCGACGATCTGGCCAAGGACGTGCTGGCCGCCCAAGACGAAATGGGCAACGAGCGCTTCTATCTTGACGTGGCCAAGGTGCTGTCCACCCTGTCGCCTTCCATGGAAGAAGGCTTTTTGACCGCCATCCGCGTCCGATTGGCGGAACGGCGCGGGCGTGATTTCCTTGACAAGCGGCTTGCCGCGCACCGCCAAGGCTGACGCGTGACAGACCGTCTCGACGCCCAGTTTGCCTTTCTGAACGAGGCCGATCGGCTGAAATCAGTGCTGCGCGCCACAACGCTTGTAGATGGCTCGCGGCCCGAGAATTCGGGCGAACATTCGTGGCATTTGGCCCTCTACGCCCTTGTCCTGGCCGATCAGGCCAGCCCAGAGGTCAAGATCGACCGTGTGATCCGCATGCTCTTGATCCATGACCTTGTGGAGATCGACGTGGGCGATGTGCCGATCCATTCGCAGAACGGCCAAGCGCATGCCAGCGCCGCAACTCAAGCGGCGGAGTCAAAGGCGGCCGATCGCATTTTTGGACTTCTTCCCAGTGATTTGGGATGTGATCTTCGCGTTTTGTGGGAAGAGTTTGAAGCCGCTGAAACCCCAGATGCCCGCTTTGCCAAGTCGCTGGACCGCGTGCAGCCGGTCATGGCAAACCTGATGTCGGGCGGTGGCACCTGGACCACCTATAACGTGACCTCCGACCAGCTTGACGCCCGTGTAGGCGTAAAAATCGCGCACGGAGCCCCGGCCCTATGGTCTTGGGTCCGCAATAAGACCCGCACCTATTTCGCCTGATCCGCCTCTTTGATGGCTTGTTGGGCAGTCTTGTTTACGTTGTCCGGTTTTTTTGGTATACATTCGCATACATTGCTTTCCAACGCCGCAAAGATCGGCTAGGAACGCGCCCAAGCGAACCCCAAGAACCGAAAGGGCAAACCCATGACCAAGATCAAGGTGGCCAATCCCATCGTCGAGATGGACGGCGACGAGATGACCCGGATCATCTGGGATTTCATCAAGAAAAAGCTGATCCTGCCCTATCTGGATCTCGATCTTCTCTACTACGATCTTGGCATCGAAGAGCGCGACCGCACCAACGACCAGATCACCATTGACGCGGCCGAGATGACCAAGAAGGTTGGCGTTGCGGTGAAATGCGCCACGATCACGCCTGACGAACAGCGGGTCGAGGAATTCGGCCTGAAACAGATGTGGAAATCGCCCAACGGCACCATCCGCAATATCCTCGGTGGCGTGATCTTCCGCGAGCCGATCATCTGCAAGAATGTCCCCCGCCTCGTGCCCGGCTGGACCAAACCCATCGTGATCGGCCGCCACGCGTTTGGCGATCAATACCGCGCCACCGACTTTCACTTCCCAGGCTCGGGCAAGCTGACAATGAAGTTCGTCGGCGACGATGGCACCGTGATCGAACGCGACGTGTTCAACGCCCCCGCCGCCGGGGTGGCGATGGGCATGTACAACCTTGACCAGTCCATCCTCGATTTCGCCCGCTCGTCCTTCAATTATGGCCTGATCAAAGGCCTGCCTGTCTATCTCTCAACCAAAAACACCATCCTCAAAGTCTATGATGGCCGCTTCAAAGACCTCTTCCAGCAAGTCTATGATGCTGAATTTGCTGACAAATTCAAAACCGCAGGCATCCATTACGAACACCGGCTGATCGACGATATGGTCGCCTCAGCGCTCAAATGGTCGGGCGGCTATATCTGGGCCTGCAAGAACTATGACGGCGACGTGCAATCCGACACCGTGGCGCAGGGCTTTGGCTCTTTGGGCCTGATGACCTCTGTGTTGATAACCCCCGATGGCCAAGTGGTCGAAGCCGAGGCTGCCCATGGCACCGTCACCCGCCATTACCGCCAGCATGAAAAGGGCCAGCAAACCTCGACCAACTCCATCGCCTCCATCTTCGCCTGGACCGGCGGGCTGAAGCATCGCGCCAAGCTCGACACCAACGCGGCCCTTTTGCGCTTTGCCCAAACCCTCGAAAAGGTCTGCGTCGATACTGTCGAAGATGGTTGGATGACCAAGGACCTCGCCCTTTTGGTTGGCCCAGACCAGAAATGGCTTACCACCATGGGCTATCTTGAGAAGGTGGATGAGTATCTCAACAAGGCCCTGAAAGGCTGATTTGCCTTCAATGCGGTGCAAATATCCCGGGGGGTCCGGGGGGCTGGCCCCCCGGGAATTGGCCACCCATACACCGCAACTATGTCAGTAATATTGACTTATTTGACCGGAAGCCTTAGCTCACCAGGATGACCGACGCCAGCCGCCATTCCCTGCTCGAGGATATCCAAGGCATCGCCTTTGGTGTCTGCATGGCGGCGGTCGGGATGCATGTCCTCACCTTCTCGGGCTTTGTCGCAGGCCAGACCACCGGCGTGGCCGCACTCATCGCCTATAGGTTCAACCTGCCCTTCCCGGCGGTCTATTTTGCGCTATCGCTGCCCTTTTTGTGGTTTGGTTGGCGCCGGATGGGTGCCCGCTTTGCGCTGAAGACACTCATCACCATCGCCGCCCTTTCGATCCTGACCGCGCTCTTGCCGAACTGGCTGGGGTTTTTGTACATCCACCCCGCCTTTGCCGCCCTTCTCTTCGGCATCCTTTTCGGCATCGCCGCCCTTGCGGTCGTCCGCCATGGCGGCAGCTTTGGCGGGATCTCGATCCTATGGCTGATGCTGCAAGACCGCACCGGCTTTCCGGCCGGCTATGCCCAGCTTGTGTTTGACATCGCCCTTTTTGCGATCTCGGCGCTGGTGTTGGAATCCGGGCCACTCCTGTGGTCCTTCGCCGGCGCGGTGGTGTTCAACCTTTTCCTTGCGATCAACCACCGCAAGGACCGCTACATCGCCACCTGACCCGGCCTAGCCAATCCGCGGACCATGCTTGCCATAGGTCTCGTCATAATGTCGACGCAAACGCTGCAGCGCGATGCGCAGCACAATCTTGCCCGACCGCGCCGCCCAGCCCATGCGCTGCTCGGCCGCTTCAATGCCCTCAAGGAAACAACACACCCGCAGCGCAACATCCCCCAGACCCGGCCCCAGATCGCGCAAGGCTGCTGCCACCCGGTCGCGCGCGGCCTTCGGTCCCTGCCCCAGACCGCCATCGCCATGTAACGCCCCACGCTCACCACCGGTCAGAAACCGCTCCCAATTCTGCGCCACCCTTGGGCCCATCTGCGCCACTTCGAAATCTTCGCGCAGCCGCTCGGCAGCCTCGACCAGCACCGGTTCCAGAAATGGCCGCCCATCCTTTTCGCGCCGCCTACCCAACACGGTGACCGGGCTTTCCGCCAGATTGTGCCGCACCCGGCGCGGGCCCTCCTCGCCCACCACCACACGCTCGCCCCAGATCCGGTGCTGATCGGCAAAGGCCATCGGCGCTTCCGCCAGCCCCCCCACCATGCGCGCCTGATCCTCGACCTCGACCAACCGCTTCAAGGCTGCCTTGCCCGGCGCGCTGATCTCGTAACTCGCCACCCGCCCCGCCTTGCGCAAGGCGATCCAGTCTTGCAGCACAAAGGCCTGCGCCACGGCTCGGTCCACAACCGCCAACCGCGCACAACGGCCATCGGGGAACACCCGCATGACCACCGCCTTCTCCATATCCTGCGCAATCGCAAGGCTGGCTCCCGGCTCGGCCAAGCGGCGCAAAATGCGCAGGCCTTCTCGGTGCAACGTTACTTCGTCAACGGTTCCCGGTTGCGGGCGCAGGGCTGCAGTCATGGGATCAGGCTCCTTTGTGACAGGGTCAACCAGCCGGGCGGCGCTGCGGACCAGCGCATCCAGCGCCTCGTCCATCAGCGGGTCTTCCCGGCGCCTCTCATAGCGCCGAACTGTCCGCATCACCGTCGAGGCGTGGCACCCATCGCGCCGGGCCAAGGCCCGAAGCGACAGCCCATCCTCGGTGTGATCAAGGTAAAGCCGAACCGCATCAGGAAGCCAGGGCGGCAAGAGGCGGAGGTGGGTCAGGTTACCTTGCATCGTCAGACTCGTTCAGCAGCTTCGGTTTGGAAGGCCATTCAGAGCTACTCAACCCTGAGTGGCAATTCTTACCTAAGTGTTAATTTTGGGACGTAAATCGATAATTGTTTCGATTTCTTAAACAAAGTCGTAACCATCGCGCGCTGAGCTTTCCCGCAAAGCAACGCCAAGTTGCACTCAGTTACTCTGGACACCTCAGTTTCAAGGAGGGCTCCATGACCGATTTTCGCACCGTCCTGACCAATCTCCGCCGACCGCGCCTCTTGATCCGCGCCGCCCGATTCGGGCTTGAAGATTACCGGCGTGACCGTGACCTGCGCCGTCTGTTGCAAGGGTCTGCCAATCCCGACAGGGTCTTACCCGCTCTTTTGGCCGAGGAAGAGCGGCTTGAGCAGATCCGTCAGACCGGTGACATCGGCTATCCCGTCGCCCGCCATGTTGAGGTTTTGGTGGCGCTGATGGCCGAAGTGAACCTGTTGCCACGCAAGGTAGCGATGTAGAATGACAAAGGCCCGCCGGCTTACGCGGCGGGCCTTATTGTTCTTCATCCAGAGACAATCAGAGAAATGCGTCCGGCATCGACTCTTTCTTGCGGGCGACATAGCACTCCAGCCCCTCGCGGATGCTCTCGTCCAAATGGGGGGCCTGATAATCGGCCAGCATCTTCTGCACCCGCTCACCGGCCAGCGCCATCGTGTCGCGCGCGCCCTCCTCGGCCCAGGTTTCATAGGGCTTGTAGTCAAAAAGATCCGTGCGCCAGAACGCGGTCTTGAAATTGGCCTGCGTATGCTCGCAGCCCAGGAAATGACCGCCCGGACCCACTTCGCGGATCGCGTCCATGCCCTGACCGTTTTCATCCACCGCTATGCCCTGCGCCAGATGATGCAGCGTGCCCAGCTGGTCGGCGTCCATCACGAATTTCTCGTAAGACGACACCAGACCACCCTCCATCCAGCCACAGGCATGCAGCATGAAGTTCACGCCCGACAACAGACCCATATTCAGGCTGTTGGCCGATTCATAACCCGCCTGTGCATCCGGCAGTTTCGAGCCGCAGAACCCGCCTGCAGACCGGTATGGCAGCCCCAGACGGCGCACCAATTGGCCCACGCCATAGGTGATATGGCTTGCCTCCGGCGTGCCAAAAGTCGGCGCACCCGAATTCATGTCGATCGAGGTCACAAAGGCCCCCGCAATCACCGGCGCCCCTGCCCGCACCAACTGGCTATAGGCCACGCCCGCCAGCACCTCGGCCAGAACCTGCGTCAGCGTGCCCGCCACCGTCACCGGCGCCATGGCACCACCCACAATAAAGGGCGACACGATCGCGGCCTGATTGGCCTTGGCGTAAACCTCCAACGCGCCCATCATGATCCCATCAAAGGTCATCGGGCTGTTGATGTTGATAAGGCTCGTCATCACGGTGTTTTGGTCAACGAAATCGTCGCCGAACAGGATCTTCGCCATCTCCACCGAATCCGCGGCGCGTGAGGGCTCGGTCACCGACCCCATGAACGGTTTGTCCGACAGGGTCATGTGGGCCAAGAGCATGTCGAGATGCCGCTTGTTCACCGGAATATCGGTCGGCTCACAGACCGTGCCACCCGAATGGTGCAGCCACTTGGACATATAGCCCAGCTTTACAAAATTGCGGAAATCCTCAATCGTAGCATAGCGACGACCGCCCTTGGCATCATGCACAAAGGGCGGGCCGTAAACCGGCGCCAAGACCAGACTGCGCCCGCCAATCTCGACATTGCGCTCGGGGTTGCGGGCATGCTGCGTAAAGGCCTTGGGTGCTGTTGAGATCAGCTTGCGCGCCAGCCCACGCGGGATATGCACCCGCTCGCCCTGCACATCAGCCCCGGCCGCGCGCCACAGCGCCAACGCCCCCTCGTTCTCGACAAAGTTCACGCCGATCTCTTCCAGAATGGTTTCCGCGTTCCATTCAATGATCTGCAGTGCTTCTTCGTTCAGAATCTCGAAATTCGGAATGTTGCGCTGAATGAACTTTGCGGTCTCAAAAGACACCGCCGTCCGCTCTGCCCTGCGCGCCGACCCGCCACCACCACGGGCCCGACGCCCTGCTGCAACATCACTCATCTAAGCCTCCGAAATCTGTTTCATCCCTTATGCGACATGCCGGACAAAACCCGCCTCGGAAAAGCGGCGCATGCCCGCCAAAAGCGACACGACCACCTGCCAAAAGCGACGAACACGCCGCCTTCAACGTGGCGCAAATATCCCACGGGGGTGCGGGGGTGTGAAACCCCCGCCCGTCGGCCTCTTGCGATTCCCTTTGCCAGTCTTTAAGCGAAGCCATGACCCAACATGATCGCCTTCTCATCATCGATTTCGGCTCTCAGGTGACGCAGCTCATCGCGCGCCGCCTGCGCGAGTTGAACGTTTACTGCGAAATTCATCCCTACAACAAAGTGGATGACGCCTTCCTTCGGGCCTTTGGGCCCAAGGCCGTGATCTTTTCCGGTGGCCCGGCCTCCGTCTACTGGGACGGTGCGCCAATGCCGCCCAAAGGCGTGTTTGATCTCGGTGTGCCGATCCTTGGCATTTGCTATGGCCAGCAGGTGATGATGCATTGCCTTGGCGGCAAGGTGGAACGCGGGCATGGCACGGCAGAGTTCG
>JBILYK010000116.1:0-9483 GCA_044377735.1 Paracoccaceae bacterium
CTGCACAACCTTGGGCGTATCGCCCGTAATGTCCACCATCATGCCATTGGTCGCCACAATCCCGGCAATCCCGGCCTCACGCGCGATCCGGACATGTTCGCGCAGGTGGCGATGTTCACCATGCATTGGCACCAGCATATCCGGCAAGAAGATGCGGTGGATATGTTCAAGATCGGGGCGGTTGGCATGGCCCGAAACGTGATACTTGCCGTTGTTGTCATCGACAACATCGACGCCCATTTCGGAATAGGCATTCATCAGTTTGATGACACCACGCTCATTGCCCGGAATGGTTTTTGATGAAAACAGGAAGGTGTCGCCCTGCTTCATCTCAAAGCCAAGATATTTTCCACGGCTGAGCGCTGCACTGGCGGCCCGGCGTTCGCCTTGGCTGCCAGTGACCAACAGCATCAGGTTGCGGCGCGGAATTTCCAACGCCTCTTCGGGGCTGACCACGCGCGGAAAACCGGTCAACACCCGGGTTTCCTCGGCGACAGAGACCATACGCTTCATCGCGCGGCCCAAGACGCAGATCGACCGATCCGCCGCCCGCGCCGCCTCGGCCAATGTCTTGAGACGCGCCACGTTGGAGGCGAAGGTGGTTGCCACCACCATGCCGCCCGCGCCACGGATCAGCTCGGTCAGGGGTTCGGCCAAGCTCGACTCAGAGCGGCCAGGGTTCAGCGAGAACACATTCGTGCTGTCACACATCATCGCCTTGACAGGCGTCTCAGCCGCCACCGCTGCAAGAACCGCATCATCCCAGCCCTCGCCGACAATCGGCGAAGGATCGCGCTTGAAGTCGCCGGTGTGCAGAATGCGGCCCGCCGGGCTGTCGATGATCAGGGCCGAGCTTTCGGGAATGGAATGCGGCATCGGCAGGAATTGCACGGTAAACGGACCAATTTCCACCGCAGCAGGCCGCGCTTCCAAGGTTTGAATGGCATCAAGCGGCAGCCCCGCCTCTTCAAACTTCAACCGGCCAATGCTGGCGGTGAACTTGCGGGCATAGACCGGCTTTTTCAGCAAAGGCCACAGATGCCCCAAGGCCCCGATATGGTCTTCATGGGCATGGGTGATGACGATGCCATCCAATCGGTCAAGATTCTCGATCAACCACGACAGATCAGGCAAAATCAGATCGACGCCGGGGCTGGTGTCCATATCTGGAAAAGCCACCCCCAGATCGACCAGCATCAGCCGCTCTTTCCCCGGTTTGCCATAGCCATAGACATAGGCATTCATGCCGATTTCGCCGGCACCCCCAAGGGGAAGATAAATCAGGCGCTCGCCGCTCATGTGTTTTCCTTGTTGTAGGCGTTGATGAGGACGAGGCCATGCATGGTCAGATCATCCTCAATCGCGTCAAATAGTTCGGTTCCTTGGGCAAACAGGCTGGCAAGACCGCCGGTTGCAATGACCTTCATGGCGACCACGCGCTCGCGCCGCACTTCGCGGACGATTCCTTCGACCAATCCAATATAGCCCCAATACACGCCCGACTGCATGCAGGCCACCGTATTCGTGCCAATGGCACGCGTCGGCTTGGTCACATCGACATGAGGCAGCGCAGCGGCCGCCATATGCAGCGCCTCAAGCGAGAGGTTGACGCCGGGGGCGATGACCCCACCGACATAGGCTCCGTCATGATCCACCACGTCAAAGGTCGTCGCGGTGCCAAAATCCACCACAATCAGGTTGCCGCCGTGACGGTCGAAGCCCGCTACCGTGTTGACCAGACGGTCCGGCCCGACAGTCGTGCCCTGATCAACGCGCGGCGCCACAGGCAGGCGACATTCGGGTTTTCCGACCACCAAGGGACGGCAGCCAAAGTATCGGTCACATAGCACCCGCAAATTGAACACCACACGCGGCACGGTGCTGCTTATGATCGCCTCGGTGATGGTGGCTTCGGTTTTGGTCAGCGCCATCAGGCTGGAGAGCCAGACGAAATATTCATCCGCCGTGCGTTTGTGATCGGTGGCGATGCGCCACGTCGCCACAAAGCCGGTGCCGTTCCAGATAGAGAACACCGTGTTGGTGTTGCCGCAATCAATGGCCAAAAGCATGGCATGCGCCCTTTCAGAAGAACACCTCGGCCGCCGGGATTTCCAGCCGTCCCGTGGCCGTCATGAGGATAAGGTTGCCTTGTGAATCAATCGTGTCAAACACCCCGTGATGGGTGTCTTTCCCGGTGCGCGCCCGGATCGTCTCGCCGAGCTTGGCCGCATGGGACAACCACGCGGCGCGCAAGGGGGCAAAGCCTTGGGCGGTGAACAAGGCCTCCCAGCGGGCATAGGCCGAGGCCAAGGCGGCCAAGAAGGCCTCGGGCGTGATGCGCAATCCGGTTTCGGACAGCAAGGACACCGCAGGTAGGGCACCCTCCTCCATCACGCTTTGATCTGGATTGGCGATCAGATTGACGCCAATGCCAATCGCCAGCGCCTGCACCCCCGTGCCGGCGCTTATGGCCTCCAAGAGAATTCCCGCCAGCTTGGCCCCGTTCAACAGCACATCATTCGGCCATTTCAGGCTGAACGCTTCTGGCAGCCCAGTCACCGCCACCAAGGCATCGCGCAAGGCCAGCGCGGCAGCAAAGCTGCGCAGTGCCACTTGGTCGGGGCGTTCTTTGGGAAAGAGCAACAGCGTGCTGTGGAAATTGCCACGCGGGCTGGACCAAGCCCGTGCCCGCCTGCCCCGCCCAGCCGTCTGCTCCAGCCCCAAAAACCAAGCAGGCCCCGCCATCGCCGGGGCCTCACTCAGCGCATGGGCGTTGGTGCTGCCCACGCTGTCCAGAACAAACCGCTGAACGCCCGCGGGCCAAGCCTTATCCAACAAGGGCCTCAGCTGCGTGCAGCGCAATCGGCTCCAGCCCAAAGAGGTTCACCACCCCGATCAGCATCGCCGCCGCAACCCCCACCAGCATCAGCCATTGAACCGGCGACATGCGGCTTTCCACGGGATCCTGTTCCGCACCGAAGTACATGAAATAGACGATGCGCAGATAGTAAAACGCCCCGATGACCGAGGCCACGGCCCCGGCAATCGCCAGCCACACCAGCCCTGCATCCACCGCCGCCTTCAGCACATAGAACTTGCCGAAAAAGCCCAGCATCGGTGGCACCCCGGCAAGGCTGAACAACAGGACCAGCATCGCCATGGCCTTCAAAGGTTCAGCGCGGGCGAACTGGTTGAGGCTGCCGATATCGGTGACCGGACGGCCATCACGCTCCATCGACAGGATGAAGGCAAAGGTGCCGAGGTTCATGGTCACATAGATCGCCATGTAGAGCAGCGTGGCCTGCACCCCCTGCGGGGTCGCCGCAGAAAGGCCGACAAGCGCATAGCCCATATGGGCGATGGACGAATAGGCCATCAGGCGCTTGATGTCCTTTTGGCCAATCGCGGCAATTGCGCCCAAGAACATCGACACCACCGCCAGCGCGGCCAGAACCTGGCTCCAATCGTCGGGCACGCTGCCAAAGGCGTCATGCACAACACGGGCGATCAGCGCCATGGCGGCCACCTTGGGGGCAGTCGCAAAGAAGGCAGTCACCGGGGTAGGCGCGCCTTCGTAAACATCGGGCGTCCACATGTGGAAGGGAGCAGCCGAGACCTTGAACGCCATACCGGCGATCAGGAACACAATGCCGAACAACAGGCCCAAGGGCGCTTCGCCTTCGGTCAGGGTCGAGGCGATTCCGACGAACAGCGTGGTGCCTGCAAAGCCGTAAACCAGCGATGCACCATACAACAGCAAGCCCGACGACAGCGCGCCAAGCACGAAATACTTCAACCCAGCTTCGGTCGACTTCACACTGTCCCGCCGCATCGCGGCCATGACGTAAAGCGACAGCGACTGCAGCTCAAGCCCCATGTACAGCGCCATCAGATCGCCTGCGGACACCATGATCATCATGCCAATGACCGACAGCGTCACCAGCACCGGGTATTCAAACCGCGCAAGGTCACGCCGCGCCATGTAATCTTGCGACATCACCAGAACCCCGGCGGCTGACACAAGGATCGTGACCTTCGCAAAGCGCGCAAAGGCATCATCCACCACCATGCCGCCAAAGGCCGAAGCTCCTTCGCCCCCGCGCAAGGCGACCAACAGCGCCAGCGCGACGAACAAGCCCGCCGTCGCCCAGGTCAAAAGCGGGGTCAGCTTGTCTTTGCTGCCGTAAACCCCCACCATCAGCGCCGACAGCGCGTAAAGCGCAAGAAGGATCTCGGGCAACAGGATCTGCAGATCAACACCAGTCATCGGATCGGTCCTTCAATGCGTCGCGGCTTCTGCCACAACGGGCAGGGCTGCATGGTAGTCGGTCACAAGCTGGGCCACCGAAGGCCCGATGATATCAGTCACAAGCGCAGGGTAGACACCCAGAAGCAGCGTCATCACGATCAAGGGCGCGAAGATTGCGCGCTCGCGGCGGCTCATATCCTCAATGGTGCGCAGCGCCTCTTTCACCAGCGCACCAAGGGCGACGCGGCGGAAGAGATACAGCGCGTAGGCCGCCGACAGGATCACCCCCGAGGTGGCAATAGCCGCAACCCAAGTGTTGACCTGGAAGACGCCAACCAAGACCAAGAATTCACCGACAAAACCGCTTGTGCCCGGCAGGCCCACGTTGGCCATGGTGAAGAACAAGAACACCAGCGCATAGGCGGGCATCCGGTTCACCAAGCCGCCATAAGCGTCAATGTCGCGGGTGTGCATACGATCATAGATCACGCCAACGCACAGGAACAACGCCCCCGAGATAAAGCCATGGCTGATCATCTGGAAAATCGCGCCATCCACGCCCTGCTGATTGGCGGCGAAGATGCCCATCGTGACATAGCCCATGTGGGCGACCGACGAATAGGCGATCAGCTTTTTCATGTCTTCCTGGGCCAAGGCAACCAACGAGGTATAGACGATGGCAATCGCCGACATCCAGAACACCAGATCGGTCATCACATAAGACCCGACCGGGAACATCGGGAGGCTAAAGCGGAGAAAGCCATAGCCCCCCATCTTCAACAGCACCGCGGCCAGAATGACCGACCCTGCCGTCGGGGCCTGAACGTGGGCATCGGGCAGCCAGGTGTGCACCGGCCACATCGGCATCTTCACCGCAAAAGACGCAAAGAAGGCCAAGAACAACAGCGTCTGCAAACCACCTGTGATGGTCAGGCCAAGAACCGCCATCGGCTCGCTTGAGAATTCAAAGGCCATCAGCGTCGGAATGTCGGTGGTGCCCGCCGCGACATACATCGCGATCATCGCCACCAGCATCAGAACCGACCCAAGGAAGGTGTAAAGGAAGAACTTGAAGGCCGCGTAGACGCGGTTTTGTCCGCCCCAGATGCCAATGATCAGGAACATCGGGATCAATCCCGCCTCGAAGAAGAGATAGAACAGCACAAGATCCAGCGCGCAGAACACGCCGATCATCAGCGTTTCCAGCATCAGGAAGGCGATCATGTATTCCTTGACGCGGGTTTGAACGCCCCAGCACGACAGGATGGTGATCGGCATCAAGAAGGTGGTCAGCATCACGAACAGGATCGAGATCCCGTCCACGCCCATCTTGTAGTTCAGCCCGGCAATCCAGGTGTATTGCTCGACAAACTGCATGCCGGTGTTGGCCGGATCAAACCCGATCAACAGGAACAGCGACACAAGGAAGGTGGCGATCGTGGCCAAAAGCGCCAGCCACTTGGCATTGGTCTCGGCGGCCTTGTCATCGCCCCGCAGGAACAACGCCATGATCAGCGCAGCCACCGCCGGGATGAAGGTGATAATCGACAGGAGGTTATCCATAACTCAGTGACCCCCGAGAACCGTCCAGGTCAGCAGGGCAGCAATCCCGAGAACCATGGCAAAGGCATAGGTGAAGACATAACCCGATTGGGCACGGCCCGCGAGTTTGGTGAAGAAGGGGATGATCCCCATGGCCATGCCGTTCAGGGCACCGTCGATGACTGCGCCATCGCCCTTGTGCCACAGGAAACGGCCAAGCCATTTCGCGGGGCGGACGAAGATCCAGTCATAAAGCTCGTCGAAGTACCACTTGTTCAGCAAGAACAGGTACAGCGGACGCTGTTGCGCGGCCAGTCGCATGGGCAGACTGGGGTTCTTGATGTAGAACAGCCATGCCGTGAAGAGACCAATCAGCATCGCGACAAAGGGCGACACCTTGACCCAAGCCGGCACCAGATGGGCGGCGTTGATGATGGTGGTGGGCGCATGTTCGGCCTTCTCCATCTTTTTCGGGTCAAGACGGGCATCGACCAGCGCTTGTTCGTCAGCCGTGAAGGGCAGCATCACCAGCGCGCCTTTCGGTACAGTGCCAGCCGCATGTGCGGCATCGCCATGGGTGGCATCCGCCTCAGCGGCAACCTCAGCAACCGCCTCACCCTCGGCCAAAGCTTCGGTGGTGGTGGCGTGATCGTCACCATGCGCTTGCGAATGCGCGGCAGATTCCATCCCGAACCAATCGCGCACTTTGACCTCATCGCCAAAGTAGACCTTGTACCAAACCATGCCCGAGAACATCGCACCAAGCGCCAGAGCGCCCAAGGGGATCAGCATGATCATCGGGCTTTCGTGCGGCTCATGCGCGTGACCGTCATGTGCCTTGGCGCGGCTGGTGCCGTAAAAGGTCATGAACATCAATCGCCAGCTGTAAAAGCTGGTAAAGCAGGCGGCGACCACCAACAGCCAGAAGGCAAAGGAGCTGCCAACATAGGCCGTCTCAATCACCGCGTCTTTCGACAGGAAGCCGGCAAAACCATAATAGGTCAGCGGGATGCCAACGCCCGTGATCGCCAGCGTGCCGATCATCATGGCCCAGAATGTCAGCGGGATCTTCTTGCGCAAACCGCCATAGTTGCGCATGTCTTGTTCGTGATGCGTGGCATGAATGACCGAGCCCGCACCTAGGAACAGCATGGCCTTGAAAAAGGCGTGGGTGAAGAGGTGGAACATCGCCACCGGATAGGCCCCAAGTCCCGCGGCCACGAACATATAGCCCAGCTGCGACATCGTCGAATAGGCGATCACGCGCTTGATGTCGTTCTGCACCAGACCGATGGTTGCAGCCACAAAGGCGGTCAAGGCCCCCAGCACAGTGATAAAGGCTGTGGCCGAAGGCGCATATTCATAGACCGGCGACATGCGGCAAACAAGGAACACCCCTGCCGTCACCATGGTCGCGGCGTGGATCAGCGCCGACACCGGGGTCGGGCCTTCCATCGCGTCCGGCAACCAGGTGTGCAGGCCGAGCTGCGCCGACTTGCCCATCGCACCGACGAACAGCAGCAGGCACAGCAGCGTCATCGTATCGATGCGATAGCCGACGAACCCGATCGTCGAACCCGCCATCCCCGGCGCGAGCCGCAGGATCTCGGGGATCGAGATGGTGTGGAACACCAGATAGGTGCCGAAGATGCCGAGCATGAAGCCAAGGTCGCCGACACGGTTGACGACGAACGCCTTGATCGCGGCGGCATTGGCGCTGGGCTTGCGGAACCAGAAGCCGATCAGCAGGTAGGACGCGAGACCCACGCCTTCCCAGCCGAAGAACATCTGGACCAGATTATCGGCGGTCACCAGCATCAGCATGGCGAAGGTGAACAGCGACAGATAGGCGAAGAAGCGCGGCTGGTCCGGGTCTTCATCCATATAGCCCCAGCTATACAGATGGACGAGCGCCGAGACGCTGGTGATCACCACCAGCATCACGGCCGTCAGCGCATCAACGCGGAGCGCCCAGTCGATGCGCATGTCGCCCGAGTGGATCCAGTCGAGCACCGGCGTCACCGTGGCTTCGCCACCGCTCAGATATGGGATGAAGACTGTCCAGCTCAGGAACGCCGAGATAAACAGCGCGCCCGTCGTCACGATCTTCGGCAGGACCGCCCCGAACGTCTTGTTCGAGAAGCCCGCGACGATCGCCGCCAGCAGCGGCAGGAAAACGATGAAAAGGATAGACGTCACGTCGCGATCACCCCTTCATCCGGTTGACATCGTCAACCGAGATCGTCCCGCGGCTGCGGAAATAGATAACGAGAATGGCCAAGCCGATCGCGGCCTCGCCAGCCGCCACCGTCAGCACGAACATCGCGAAAACCTGGCCCACCAGGTCATGCAGATAGCCCGAAAAGGCCACGAAATTGAGGTTCACCGCCAGCAGGATCAACTCGATCGCCATCAGCATGACGATCAGGTTCTTGCGATTGGCGATGATGCCGAACACGCCGAGCGCGAACAGGATCGCCCCGACGACGAGATAATGGCCGAGCCCAATCACAGGTCTATCCCTCCGCCGACAGTCGGCTGCGTGTTGCGCGTCGCATCCTGCGGACGCCGCGCATTCTGGCGTGCGATGTTCTGCTTGCGCGAACCCGTGCGGTCGCGGTGTGTCAGCACGATTGCGCCGATCATGGCGACCAGCAGTACCAGCCCTGCCCCTTCAAACACGAACAGATAGCGCGTGTAGAGCAGCATCCCGAGCGCTTCGATATTGGGCACCGTTTCCGGCGTTGGCGCGGCGCGGCGGGCGAGCTCGATCTTGCCCGCGCTCCAGGCCCCGAAAGCGACCATGATCTCCGCCGCCAGCCCGATCGCGAGCACCGCGCCAAGCGCTGCATAGCGCACGAACCCCGCGCGCAGCTCCGCAAAATCGATGTTGAGCATCATCACCACAAACAGGAAGAGCACCGCGACTGCGCCCACGTAGACGATGACGAGCAGCATCGCGATGAACTCCGCCCCCACCAGCACCATCAGGCCGGCGGCGTTGAAGAAAGCGAGGATCAGCCACAGCACGGCATGGACCGGGTTGCGGGCGGTAATCGTCAACGCGGCCGACACGATAACGATCGTCGCGAAGAGATAAAAGGCGAGTGCCTGTATCACGGAATCAGTGGGCCCCTTACAGTCGGCTGGCGATTAACGGTACGGCGCATCGGCGGCAAGGTTCGCCGCGATGGCGCTTTCCCAGCGATCCCCGTTGGCGAGCAATTTCGCCTTGTCGTAAATCAGTTCCTCGCGCGTTTCGGTCGCATATTCGAAATTCGGTCCCTCGACCACGGCATCGACCGGGCACGCTTCCTGGCACAGGCCGCAGAAGATGCACTTGGTCATGTCGATGTCGTAGCGCGTCGTGCGGCGGCTGCCGTCGTCGCGCGGTTCGGCCTCGATCGTGATCGCCTGTGCCGGGCACACCGCCTCGCACAGCTTGCACGCGATGCAGCGTTCCTCGCCATTCGGGTAGCGCCGCAGCACATGCTCGCCACGGAAGCGCGGGCTGAGCGGGTTCTTCTCGAACGGATAGTTGATCGTCGCCTTCGCCTTGAAGAAATACTTCAGGGTGAGAGTGTGCGCCTTGAGGAACTCCCAAAGCGTGTAGGATTTGATGATCTGAGCAAGGCTCATGACGGAACTCCAACGCGGGTCAGCATGAGGAAGCCGGACACCAGGAACACCCA
>JBILYK010000128.1:0-6070 GCA_044377735.1 Paracoccaceae bacterium
AGCGTAGTCGCTGGTATCTCTCATCAGGCTTCAGTTTGGGTGAATATCAGGAGGGTCAACTTAAGCAAATAGGTTTATTGTCATTGTCCGGCCATCCTCAAAACGAGGGAGATCCCTCAGCGGACATGAAAGAAAAACTTTCGCTTTTAGAAAAGTCCTTACTTCTCATCGTGGGAGCGGCTCCCCATAATGAGCCATCAAAGTGAGGAAGTTCATGAAGCATTACGCGACACTTCATCTAAGTTGGTCGACAATCCGTCTGGGCGTAAACATGCCGACTGCTTCGCCCGATTACTCGATCTGTGCAAAAGGGGTGAGGCAATGAGTGGACCATCCTATGACATCCGAGTAGGCGCCGACATTGGGGGCACCTTCACCGACGTGGTTCTCGATGTTCGCGGCGACCTGTTCTCCGCAAAGCTCCTCACTGATCACAGATCCCCCGAGCAGGCGATCTTCGATGGTATGAACATCGTACTGCGCGAGGCAGGGCTGGCAATCGGCGACATCGATCTGCTGATCCACGGCACGACGCTGGCCACGAACGCCCTCATTGAGCGTCGCGGCGCGCGAACTGCGTTCATAACGACTGCAGGTTTCCGGGACGTCATCGAGATGCGCACCGAGAGCCGCTTTGCGCAGTACGACATCAACCTGGTGTTGCCTTCGCCGCTCGTACCTCGGGAGGACCGCTTCCCCGTTGGGGGACGCATTGACGCCGGTGGCAGCGAACTGCAGCCCTTGGACGAGGCGGCGATAGATAACATTGCTCAACAGATCGCCAAGGGCTGCTTCGGCGCCATCGCGGTCGGGTTCCTGCATTCCTACGTCAACCCCGTGCACGAGCGAAGGGCACGCGAGCTCCTTGCCGCGAGGCTTGACCTGCCGATCTCGATCAGCTCTGATGTATCGCCTCAGATGCGGGAGTTTGAGCGCTTCAACACAGTATGCGCCAATGCGTACGTGCGCCCGCTGATGGCTGATTACCTGTTGCGCCTGCAGGCGCGTCTTCGGGAGATGGGCGGTCTGTGTCCGGTGTTCCTTATCCACTCCGGTGGCGGCCTCGTATCGGTCGAAACGGCGGCGGAATTCCCTGTGCGCCTGGTCGAGTCGGGACCAGCAGGAGGCGCGATCTTTGCAGCCGATATCGCCCGCCGCTTCGATCTTGGCCAGGTGGTCTCCTACGATATGGGCGGGACCACGGCGAAAATCTGCCTGATCGAACAGTTCGCTCCGCGCACGGCTCGTACGTTCGAGGTGGCACGCACCTACCGCTTTGCCAAGGGGTCGGGCATTCCGATCTCCGTCCCCGTGATCGAGATGATCGAGATCGGTGCTGGCGGCGGGTCCATCGCGTCGGTTGATGCGTTGGGCCGAATACAGACTGGCCCCGAGAGTGCCGGGTCGGAGCCAGGCCCAGCCTGCTACGGACGGGGCGGTTCGCGCCCGACTATCACCGACGCCGATCTGGTGCTAGGGAAGATCGACGCCAGAAATTTCGCGGGAGGCGCGATCGTGCTCGACGTGGGAGCCGCTGAAAAAGCGATCCACCGCGAGGTTGGCACTCGGCTTGAGCTGAAAATGGAGGCAGCGGCTTTCGGCATCTCCGAGGTGGTCGACGAGAACATGGCGAATGCCGCGCGGGTACATGCGGTGGAGAACGGCAAGAATATCTCCGACAACGTGATGATCGCCTTCGGCGGTGCCGCACCGCTGCATGCAGCTCGGTTGTGCGAGAAACTCGGCGTGGCCCGCTGCCTCATCCCGCGTGGGGCCGGCGTCGGTTCGGCCATCGGTTTCCTGAAGGCGCCCTTCGGATTCGAAGCCGTCGCATCGAAACTCACTCGCATGTCCGAGTTCGACGCGGCCGGCGCCAATGTACTGCTCGCGCACCTGCGCGATACCGCCGAGCGCTTCGTCCGTTCCGGCAGCACCGGCACGCTCCACAAGGAGATCACTGCGTTCATGCGCTACTCGGGCCAGGGCTGGGAAATTCCGGTCCTCTTGCCCGAGCGCGCTTTCGGCCCGGACGACGCTACGTTCGTCGTGGACGCCTTTCGCGAGTGTTATGCAAAGTTCTTCGGACGGCCGATCGACGGACTCGACGGTCTGGAAATCGAGATCGTCACCTGGTCGGTCAAGGTGCAGGACGCGCGTCCGCCGACCACTCGCCAGGAGCTGCTCCCCGGTGGCCGCGTGGTTGAATCCGCTGCCAAGCGACGCATTTTTGATCCCGCCAGCGGCATGATGCTCGTATCCAGCGTGTTCAGCCGCGAGGATCTCGCAGCCAACGATCGAATTCGTGGCCCGGCCGTCATCGTCGAAAGCGAGACGGCGACTATCGTATCCAGCCTCTTCGACGCCGTCATGCAGTCGGAAGGCTCCATCCTGTTGGTTGCAAAGGAGTCCCGCCCATGAGCGATATCAAAGACATTCGTACTCAGGTGATGTGGAGCCGCCTGATCTCTGTGGTCGAGGAACAGGCGATGACGCTGCTGCGTACGGCCTTCTCCACCTCCGTGCGCGAAGCGGGCGACCTGTCCGCCGGCGTGTTCAATCCTCGCGGCGAGATGCTCGCACAGGCGGTCACGGGCACGCCGGGCCACGTTAATACTATGGCCGAAGCCGTCGGGCATTTCATGGCGGCGATTCCGCGCGACGAGATGCAGCCGGGCGATACCTACGTGACCAACGATCCCTGGCACGCTACGGGACATCTGCACGACTTCACGATGGTGTCGCCGTCGTTTCTCGGCGACGACCTGGTCGGCTTTTTCGCCTGCACCGCGCACGTGGTCGACGTCGGCGGGCGCGGGTTCGGCGCCGACGGCAAGTCGGTCTACGAGGAAGGGATCCTGATCCCGATCATGAAGTTCATCGACCGCGGGGTGGTCAACCAGGACCTGATCCACATCCTTTGTGCCAATGTGCGCCAGCCCAACCAGCTTGTCGGCGACTTCTATTCGCTTGCCGCGTGTAACGAAGTCGGTCATCGTCGCCTCGTCGAGATGATGAACGAAATCGGTATCACGTCGCTCGACTTGCTCGGGGATTTCATATTTACGCGCACCCGTGAAGCGGCGCTCGAACGCATCCGCGCCTTGCCCAAGGGCACGTGGACCAACGAAGTGACGTCCGACGGCTACGACGAACCCGTGAAGCTGGTCGCCGCGGTGACGGTCGCCGACGACGGCGTGCACATCGATTTCACGGGCACCTCCCCAGTCAGTGTCTGGGGCATCAACGTCCCCATTGCGTACACCAAGGCCTACGCCGCTTATGCGCTAAAGTGCATTGTCGCGTCTGACATCCCCAACAATGCCGCGTTGCTCCAACTGGTGAACGTGGTGTCTCCGGTCAATATCCTCAATGCGGTGCGACCTGCGCCAGTGTCGCTGCGGCACGTGATCGGCCACCTCGTCCCCGACCTATTGCTTGGCGCGCTCACCAAGGCGCTGCCTGGGCAGATCCTGGCCGAAGGCGCCGGCTCGCTCTGGAACTTCCATATGTCATTCCGGCCAGTGGCCGGTACGACCGGGCGCCACGCTGAAGTACTGATGTTCAACTCGGGCGGGATGGGCGCCCGACCCGCACTCGACGGTCTTTCAGCTACGGCTTTCCCATCAGGTGTGCAGACGATGCCGGTCGAAGCGACCGAGCAGACCGGACCAATCGTGGTGTGGAGAAAGGAACTGCGGCCTGATTCGGGCGGCGATGGCGCCTACCGAGGCGGGCTGGGCCAGATCATCGAGATCGAGGCGGCTACCGGCCATGAATTCGACTTTTCGGCGATGCTCGATCGAACGCTTCATGCTCCACGGGGGCGCGACGGCGGCAAGGACGGCGTGCAGGGAATTGCTCGGCTCGACGACGGTACCCGGCTTCGGCCCAAGGGCTGGCAGTTCGTGCCGGCGGGTCGGCGCCTGATTCTGGAGCTGCCGGGAGGTGGCGGCATTGGCGATCCCGCTCGCAGAAGCGACGAGCTGCGGGCCCAGGATCGCTTGCGGGGCTATGTGACGGCTGATCCGAAATGAGCTATGTCGCATCGAGGTTTTCAACGGCAGCCAGCGACGAAGTGCACACCCAAGCCATAACCCGCATCGCTCGGGCTTTGGCAGCGCTTCGTTGACTTGCTGGCACATGCTTAGCCGGCGCAAGAACGGTAAACACAGGCTTAGCGATAAGTGATAGATTGTATAAATAACAAAGGATAAAATAATATGAGAGTCAGAACATTACTGAAGTCAATGACGATCGCACTTGCGGCCATCGGCGCGAGTATCTCAACCCAAGCGCAGATGGCCTGGACAATGGCCTCGGGCTATCCCGAGACCAGTTTTTTCACCCAGAACGCGCGTCAGTTCATCAAGGAGATCGAGGACAAGAGCGGCGGCAAGCTGAAGATCGATCTGCGTTCTAATGACAGCCTGATCAAGCTCGACGGGATCAAGCGCGCAGTGCAGTCCGGCCAGATACAGATCGGCGAGATTCGCCTCGGCGTCTACGGCAACGAAGCGGCGATGTACAACCTCGACAACACCCCGGGTGTGGTCGTCGACTACAACCAGGCGATGAAACTCGTCGATGCCCAGACCCCCTTCTTCGACAACATGTTCAAGAAGAACGGGATGCGACTCGTGAGCATGATTCCGTGGCCCGGTCAGGGCTTCTACACGAAGCAGCCCATCAACAGCCTCGCCGACCTGAAGGGTCAGAAACTTCGCATCTACTCGAAACAGACCCAACAGCTTGGCGACCGCCTGGGGATGCAGGCACTGATACTGCCATTTGCCGAAGTGCCGCAGGCGTTCTCGACTGGCATGATCCAGTCGCTGTGGACCAGCGCCCAGACCGGCGTCGACGTTAAGGTATGGGAGAATGCCAAGTACTTCACCTATACCGGCACGATGCACAATAAGAACGCCATCATCGTGAACGAGCGGGCTCTACGCCAGCTCGATGCGAACCTGCAAAAGATCGTCCTGGATGCCGGAAAGGCGGCCACACTGCGCGGTTTCGAAATGAGCAAGAAGGCCAGCGCCGACCGCGAGCAAACGCTCAAGGAGAACGGCATGGTGATCGCAACTGCTCCGAAGGATGTGATGGCCAAGATTGACGAGATCGGCAAGGAGATGATCGCCGAGTGGATCGCCAGCGCTGCGCCCGATGAAAAGGCGGTGTACGAGACTTACCGGAATAGCCTAAAGTAAGCAGAACGGCGCCTCGAACCCAGAACTTCTGGTCCGACGGGTCTGGGGTTCCGCCGAATTTACCCTTCCTGAGGTTTCATATGCTCCGTTCGATTCTGGATAACTTCTATCTCCTATGTGGCTATCTCGCCGCCACTTTCATGGTCGGCATCGGCGTGTGCATCCTGGCGCAAATCACTTGGCGGATGCTTGGCGCCACATTTGATGCCACCGAAGCCTCGGGATTCTGCTTGGCCTTGGCGACGTTTCTGGGGCTTGCGCACACGCTGCGGCACGGGTCGCATGTACGAATCAACCTGCTCACCAGCAAGCTTCCCAAACGCCTGCAGCATCCGATGAACGTTGTGAACTGTCTGATCGGTGTTGCCGTTGCAGGGTACCTCGCCTGGAACGTCATCCTGCTTGCGCTTCAGTCTTTCAACTTCCACGATGTAAGCCCAGGACTGCTGGGTATGCCGATGTGGATTCCGCAGGCAGGTGCTGCGCTAGGCGTCACCGCACTTGCGATTGCGCTGCTGGACGAGCTTTTGTGGCTGGTCGCAGGCGGCGAGTCGCGCTGCGAGACCGAGGATGAAATCGGCATCGACGCGCCCGTTGCCTGACAGCACCCAATGGACAACACCACAATTGCTTCACTCGTACTCGCCGGGCTGCTGCTGCTGCTGCTGGCGGGGGGCTTCTGGATTGCGCTCTCCCTGCTAACCGTAGGCATGGTTCTGATGGGCGTCTTCACGACCGCCCCGATGGGATCGCTGGTCGCATCGACACTGTGGGACTCGAGTTGGGGATGGGCGCTGACGGCGCTGCCGCTCTTCGTCTGGATGGGCGAGATCCTGTTCCGGTCAAACCTGTCGTCAAAC
>JBILYK010000033.1:0-34972 GCA_044377735.1 Paracoccaceae bacterium
AACGGCACCAGCAGAACTTCGGGGGAAGAACTTGAGCTATAAAGCGCCTAGAACCAGCGTTACAGCGCCCACCCGGCGGTCAGACGCTGCCCTCTGTCAGGACCACTTGAAGGTCCGCCAAATGCTCCAAGCAGTCATTTCCCCCTAAACCCTTGGATCCTTTACCCCCCCCCAACGAAAAAGGCCCCCTTCCGGGGGCCTCTCACCTTCACTCCGCCGGAACCTTCACCGCCTCATCCGACAAAGGATGCGGCAGATGGATCAGCATTTCCTTCGGGCAGACCTGCAGGAAATTCACCCGCTCAGCCTCCCAGTTGCCCAAGATCCGCGCGGCCAAACGGCTGCCCGTCTCGGCGGCATGCGCTTCGATCAGGGTTTTCAACTGGGCCTCCCAATGGGCATGACCCACAGCACAGGTGACAAGGCTTTCGGGGTTGATGAAATCTTCCGCCGTGCCTTGCGGGTCATAGATATAGGCCATGCCCCCCGTCATCCCCGCGCCAAAGTTGGCCCCGATCGACCCAAGGATCACCGCCACACCGCCGGTCATATACTCACACCCGTTCGACCCGCAGCCCTCAACCACCACCGACGCGCCCGAGTTGCGCACGGCAAAGCGTTCCCCCGCGCGACCCGAGGCGTACAGATACCCCCCCGTCGCACCATACAGCACCGTATTGCCGATGATCGTGTTGTCGGATGCCGTCAGCGGAGAAGACATCGGCGGGCGCACGGTGATCGTGCCGCCCGACAGGCCCTTGCCAACATAGTCATTGGCATCGCCCTGCACCTCAATCTTCAGACCCCGCACCGCAAAGGCCCCCAAAGACTGGCCGCAAGACCCGGTCAGCTTCACCGTCAGATGATCCGACTGCAGGCTGTTCTTCATCCCGAACTTCTTGACGATATGGCTGGATGCCCGCGTGCCAATCGTGCGGTGCGTGTTGCGCACCGCATAGCTCAGCTGCATCTTTTCGCCGTCCTCAAAGAAGCGGTGACCATCCTTGATGATCTCGGCATCCAGCGTATCGGGCACCGCATTGCGCGGCTTTGACCGGTCATAGGTGATGCGGTTCGCCCCATCCACCGTGATCAGCAGCGGGTTCAGGTCCAGATCATCCAGATGCGCCGAACCACGCGAAACCTGCGTCAGCAAATCCGCCCGCCCGATGATCTCATCAATCGACCGCGCGCCGATGCTGGCCAAGATTTCCCGCACTTCTTGGGCATAGAAGGTGATCAGGTTCACCACCTTGTCGGCATTGCCGGTGAACTTGTCGCGCAGCTTTTGATCTTGGGTGCAAACCCCCACCGGGCAGGTGTTCGACTGGCACTGACGCACCATGATACAGCCCATCGCAATCAGCGCCGCTGTGCCAATGCCAAACTCTTCGGCCCCCAGCATCGCCGCCATCACAATGTCACGCCCCGTGCGCAATCCCCCATCGGTGCGCAGCGTCACCCGCTCGCGCAGGTTGTTCATCGACAGCACCTGATGCGCCTCGGTCAGGCCCATTTCCCACGGCAGACCCGCGTATTTGATGCTGGTCGCCGGAGAGGCTCCCGTGCCGCCATTGTGGCCGGAAATCAGGATCACATCCGCCTTGGCCTTGGCCACCCCGGCGGCAATCGTGCCAACACCCGACGACGACACCAGCTTCACCGTCACCTTGGCGCGCGGGTTGATCTGCTTGAGGTCATAGATCAGCTGCGCAAGGTCTTCGATGGAATAGATGTCATGGTGCGGCGGCGGTGAAATCAGCGTCACACCCGGCGTCGAATGGCGCAGCCGCGCGATCAGCGCGGTCACCTTCATGCCGGGCAATTGCCCACCCTCGCCGGGCTTGGCCCCTTGGGCGACCTTGATCTCCAGCTCTTCGCAGGCGTTCAGATATTCCGCCGTCACGCCAAAGCGGCCTGATGCCACCTGCTTGATCTTGGCCGACGGGTTGTCGCCATTGGCTTCGGGCAGGAAATGCGCCGGATCCTCGCCACCCTCGCCGCTGTCCGATTTCGCACCAATCCGGTTCATCGCCACGTTCAGCGTCTTGTGCGCCTCCGGGCTCAGCGCCCCAAGGCTCATGCCCGGCGTCACAAACCGCTTGCGGATCGAGGTGATGCTTTCCACCTCCTCAATCGGCACCGGCTTGCCCAACACCTTGATGTCCAGCAAATCGCGGATATGGATCGGCGGATTGGCCCGCATCGCGGCGGAATACTGCTTCCAGATGTCATAGCTCGCCCGGTCACAGGCCGATTGCAGCATATGCATGGTCTGGGCTTCCCAAGCGTGCTTTTCGCCCGACCGCCGCGCCTTGTAGATACCGCCAATCGGCAGCACATCCGAGCCACCCTTCCAGCCCTTGGCGTGCACCTCTTCGACCTTCATCTGCAAGCCTTGCAGACCAATGCCCGAAATCCGGCTTTGCATGCCGGGGAAATACTCAGCCACCATCGCGCGGCTCAGTCCCACAGCCTCAAAGTTCAGACCCCCGCGATAGGACGAGATCACCGAAATGCCCATCTTGGACATGATCTTCAAAAGCCCCGCATCAATCGCATCGCGATAGTTGCGCATGGCGTCCAAAAGCGAGCCGTCCAACAGCCCGCGCGCAATGCGATCCGCAATGCTGTCCTCGGCCAGATAGGGGTTCACCGTGGTCGCGCCTGACCCGATCAGCACGGCAAAGTAATGCGGATCAATACATTCCGCCGCCCGCACGTTGATCGAACAGAAGGTCCGCAACCCCTTGCGCGTCAGCCACGAATGCACCGCACTGGTCGCCAAGATCATCGGCATGGCCACCCGGCCCTCGCCCTGATGCTCATCGGTCAGAATCAGCTGACCCGCGCCCGACGACACCGCCACCTCGGCCTCAGACCGGATCCGCTCCAACCCCTGCCGCAGCGCATCAGCGCCCGCGCCTGCCGGGAAGGTGCAATCGATGAACGCCACCTGATCGCCAAAGCGTTTGACCAGAACATCATACTCGCCATTGCCGATGAACGGGCTTTCCAGCACCAAAATCTCGGTCTGGCTGTTGTTCTCGTCCAAGACGTTGCGCAAATTGCCAAAGCGGGTTTTCAGGCTCATCACCCGGCCTTCGCGCAAACTGTCGATCGGCGGGTTGGTGACCTGAGAGAAATTCTGCCGGAAGAAATGCGACAGCGGGCGATAGACCGAAGACAAGACAGCCGCCGGCGTATCATCGCCCATGGAGGCGACCATTTCCTTGCCATCCTCAACCATCGGGGCCAGCACCTGCTCCAGCTCTTCAATCGAATAGCCCGCCGCGATCTGCCGCTTGCGCAGTTCTGCCCCAGTGAATTGCGGCTGTTCCGGCACGTCTTTCAACAGCGCATTGAGATCAACGATCTTGCCAACCCAATCGCCATAGGGCTGGGCATTGGCCAGCTTGTTCTTCAATTCGGTATCGTGGAAAAGCTTGCCCTCGGCCATATCGACAGCAATCATCTGCCCCGGCCCAAGCGCGCCCTTCTCGCGAATGGTGGTTTCATCCACCGGCACCATGCCCGCCTCAGACCCCGCAATCAGCAGCCCATCGCCGGTGACGACATAGCGCATCGGGCGCAAACCATTGCGGTCCAGCCCGCCGCAAACCCAGCGCCCATCGGTCATGGCCAGCGCGGCCGGGCCATCCCAAGGCTCGATGACCGAGTTGCAATAGGAATACATATCCGCCCAGGCCTTCGGCATGTTGGTCGTGGCCTTGGACCACGCCTCCGGCACCAGCATGGTTTTTGCCATGGGGGCAGACCGGCCCGACCGGACCAGCACTTCAAACACCGAATCCAAAGCGCCAGAATCCGACGTGCCGCCCGGAATGATCGGCTTGATATCCTCGGCCATATCGCCAAAGGCGGAACTCGCCATCCGGATTTCGTGGCTCTTCATCCAGTTGACGTTGCCCTTCAGCGTGTTGATCTCGCCGTTGTGCGCCAACATCC
The DNA here is from genome assembly GCA_044377735.1 of Paracoccaceae bacterium. Lineage (GTDB taxonomy): Bacteria > Pseudomonadota > Alphaproteobacteria > Rhodobacterales > Rhodobacteraceae > Tabrizicola_A. The sequence goes on from JBILYK010000033.1 coordinate 3,970, forward strand.
GGAAGGGCTGGGCCAGCCACCACTGCGGGAAGGTGTTGGTGCTGTAACGCTGGTGATAAATCGCAAAGGCGGACTCGAACCGCGCATCCATCAGATCGGGGTAGAAGGTGGCAACCTGTTCGGCCAGCATCATGCCCTTGTAGATGATGCTGCGGCAGGACAGGGAGCACAGATACATCCCCTGAATCCCGGCGGCATTGGCGGCTTTCTCAATCCGGCGGCGGATGATGTAAAGCTCACGCTCAAACTGCTCCTGATCGATGTCCTTCTCACAGCGGATCAGGATCTGCTCAATCTCGGGCCGCGTCGCATTGGCCTTGTCGCCCAGAACGCTCGTATCCACCGGCACATGCCGCCAGCCATAAATGTAATGGCCCATCCGCAGAACTTCGGTTTCCACGATGGTCCGGCAGCGCTCCTGCGCGCCAAAGTCGGTGCGCGGCAAGAACACTTGGCCCACTGCGATCAGCTTTTTGGTGTCCGGCTCATGGCCCGTGCGCCGCACTTGGTCATGGAAAAACTTGACCGGAATCTGCACATGAATCCCCGCCCCGTCGCCGGTCTTGCCATCGGCATCCACCGCGCCCCGGTGCCACACCGCCTTCAGCGCGCTGATCCCGTTTTCCACGACCCGGCGCGAGGGCTTGCCCGAAATCGCTACCACCAGACCTACGCCGCAGGACGAATGCTCATCCTCGGCCTTGTACAGCCCGTTGGCATCCACCCACGCGCGCTTGGCCTCTTCTGCCTTTACCCAGGCGTCATCATAGGTGGTCATGGGTCAGGCCCTTTCTGCTAAGCTGCGACAAGACCGCGTCACAGTCGAAAATCGGTTGGGTGGATTCAAAGCCCTTGTCACCTTCGCGGAAGAACTTGATCGGATGGCTGTCCATCGGCAGCCAGTTGCCATTGCCGTCGTCCCATTCGGAAGACCCCGAAAAGAACATGCGAAACTCGCGGCTGATGTATTCGTTGCCCCGCGCCTGGCGCAGGACCGTGCCGGCATCGTCAGTCTCAATGTATTCGAACTGGGTCTCGTCCAGCGTGACCCCGTCAATGGTGATGGTGCGGCCCGTTAGCTGATCAAACCCCACCACATTGGAATGCTCGCCATTGTCCTTGGACAGGCTAAAGACGAAATCATCGCGGCCCGTCTCGATCAGGTTGGTAAAGCTTGCGGGATCTTGCGGATTGGGGTCCAGCGTCTGCGTGACCACCGGGTTCAAATCGATGCTTTCGATCCACTGGGTTTCATCGTCAATCCGGCTCAGGAAGAACGGCCCTTCCTGATCAAAATCCGCCCGCCACTTGTGGCCCGCAGGGTCAGCCTCACAGGTATAGTAATTCGCGACATAGCAGCCGCGCGACTGCACGGTGAGGTAGGTCGTGCAGCCCTCGGGCGCGACAAAGCTGCCCGCCAAAGCGGGGGTGGCAAAGAGGAGCGGAAGTACAATCAGGGCCTTCATTCTGTCACTCCGTTTTTGGTCAGCCGTGCTGACCGATGAACACTCTACGCGCAGTCGCGTGCTGACGGACGCGTGTCGGGACGGATGCCATACGCATATCCGACGCGCGCCAGACGCAAACCAGACGGCTATTCCGCCGCCAAAGCAGGGGCTTGGGCCAGATACTCCAGGATCGCATCCGCCGCTTCACGCCCGTCGCGGATCGCCCAAACCACAAGGCTTGCGCCCCGAACAATATCACCTGCCGCATAAACGCCGGGCAGGTTGGTGGCATGGCTGCGGAAATCCGCCTTGATGGTGCCCCAGCGGGTCACGGCCAGATCCGGCGCATCCCATTGGCCCGTCAGATCCTCGGGCTCAAAGCCCAGCGCCTGAATGACCAGATCAGCCGCTTCGGTATAATCGGCCCCTTCAATGATCTCGGGCGACTGACGACCGCTGGTATCGGGCGCGCCAAGACGCATCTTTTGCACGATCACGCCATGCACATGGTCTGATCCGACAAAGCCGCGCGGGGCGGTCAGCCAGACGAAATCCACGCCCTCTTCCTCGGCGTTCTGTACCTCGCGCTGCGAGCCTGGCATATTGGCTTTATCACGGCGATACAGACACTTAACGCTCACCGCGCCTTGCCGAATGGCGGTGCGCACACAGTCCATCGCGGTATCGCCGCCGCCAATGACCACCACGCGCTTGCCCTTGGCATCCAGCGTGCCATTGTCAAACTCGGGCACCTCGTCGCCAAAGCTTTTGCGGTTCGAGGCGGTCAGGTAATCCAGCGCCTTGACGACCCCCGAAAGACCAACGCCCGGCGCTTCGATGTCGCGGGCCTTGTAAACGCCCGTAGCGATCAACACCGCGTCATGCTGGCCACGGATCGCATCGAACGAGATATCCACGCCCACGTTGCAGTTCATCACAAACTGCACGCCCGCTTTCTCCAACTGTTCAATCCGTTGCATGACAACCGGCTTTTCCAGCTTGAATCCGGGGATACCATAGGTCATCAGACCCCCCGCACGGTCATAGCGATCATAAACCGTGACCTGAACGCCCTTGCGCCGCAAGACATCCGCCGCCGCAAGGCCACCGGGGCCCGCACCAATGATCCCAACCGATTCCGCACGCTCTGCCCCCGGCTTGATCGGCAGCACCCAGCCGTTTTCCCACGCCATATCAGTCAGGTACTTCTCCACAGCACCAATCGTCACCGTCCCATGGCCTGACTGTTCGATGACGCAGTTGCCTTCGCACAGCCGGTCCTGCGGGCAGATGCGGCCGCAGATTTCAGGGAAGGTGTTGGTGGCCTGCGCCAGCTCATAAGCCTCTTGCAACCGCCCCTCGGCCGTCAGGCGCAGCCAGTCGGGAATATTGTTGTGCAAGGGGCAGTGCGACTGGCAATAGGGCACGCCACACTGGCTGCAGCGGCTGGCCTGTTCAGCGGCTTTCTCGGCAGCGAACTCCCGGTAAATCTCATGGAAATCGGTGGCGCGCATGGTGGCATCGCGCTTGGTGGGCATCTCTTTGCCCAGTGACACGAATTTCAGCATCTTCTGCATGGCCATGGCTGCGCCCCCAACGGTTCTTGGCTATCGGCGCAGGGATACTTTGGACGGACCGGAAATAAAAGTCAGTATGAGTGACCTATTTGAATGTTTTTTATCATCACGAGGCGACAAATGCAGAAATCTGGAAAGTATTATGTCAGTATAGTTTACCTATAAACTCAAAACCCCAACGAAAGTGCGACTAAGGCGACAGATCCAACAATGATTCGCCACCAGCCAAACAGGGCATAGCCATGGCGACTGATATAGCTCAGCAGCCATTTCACCACGATCACGCCAGTGATGAAAGCCAGAGCAAAGCCCAGCGCGATTTGTGACCAGGCTGAAAAATCCAGCACATCGCGGTTCTTCATCAGATCATAGCCCACCGCCGCCGCCATGGTCGGCATCGACAAAAAGAACGAAAACTCTGCAGCCGCGCGCTTCTCGACCCCCATCAACAGCGCCCCGACAATCGTGGCCCCAGACCGCGAGACACCGGGGATCATGGCCAAGCATTGCACAAAGCCAATGGCCAGCGCCTTGCGCATCGGCAGCGCGGTGGCATCGTGATAGACGGGGGGCGGCGCGATGCGGTCAATGAACAACAAGACCACCCCGCCCAAGATCAGCATGATGGCAATCAGGCGCGGGGTTTCAAACAGAACCGTCTTGATAAAGTCATGCGCTAGAACGCCAATCACCACAGCGGGCAAAAAGGCCAACAGGACCGAGACCATGAACCGCATCGCCGCCGGGTCGCGGTGTGCGGTGGAAAACACCTGCCAAAGCTTGGCGAAATAGACGGTCAACAGCGCCAGAACGGCACCCAGCTGGATCACCACCTCAAAGGTTTTGCCCGCACTTTCAAATCTTAAGAAATGCGAGGCCAAAAGAAGATGGCCCGTCGAAGAGACCGGCAGAAACTCGGTCAGCCCCTCCAACAAGCCCAGAAGGGCGACTGTTACCAGATCGCCCAATCAGGACTTCCGCAGGTTCTTGGCCGATTCCTTGATGGCGGCATACTGGCCCGAGGGGCGGAAGCACCACAGGTACTCCGGCAGCACCGAATCCATATCCGCAGGCTCAATCCCCAAATCCGCAAAGCCCTTGGCCCCTGCGGCCACGACATTGTCAGCCCCAAGGCTCGTGACCTGATCGCGGGTCAGCATCTTGTTCGGGAACAGCCCCAGCGTCAACGCCGAGGCGAAATCCAGCCCCGTCGCCATGATGCGCGCGCCAAAGAACGGGATATTCAGCACCAGACGGCGGCGACGGATGATGCCCAGCATCTTGTCCATCAACGCACGGAAGGTCGCAACCTCTGGCCCGCCCAGTTCATAGATGCCATGCGCTTGGCCCAGCACACCCTTGACCGCCGCTTGCGCGACATCATCCACATGCACAGGCTGAAACCGCGTCTCAGCCCCCACAACGGGCAAAAGCGGCCCCATCCGCGACATGGCGGCAAAGCGGTTGAAGAACTGATCTTCCGTCCCAAAAATCACCGAAGGGCGCAGGATCATGGCGGTGGGGAACGCCGCCAAAACAGCCGCCTCGCCTGCACCCTTGGATCGGGCGTAAAGGCTTGCCCCATCTACATCGGCCCCGATGGCTGAAAGATGCACCAGCGTCCCGACACCCGCCTCTGCTGCCAGCCGCGCGATGCGGCCCGGCGCTTCGGCCTGAACGGCGGTAAAATTGTTCTTGCCGCCCCGGTCAAAGGTGCCAACGCAGTTCACCACCGCATCCGCCCCCGCCATGGCAGCCCGAACCGAGCCCTCATCGCGCACGTTGCACAAGACAGGCTCTACCTGCCCCACAGCGCCGTAAGGTTTGACATGCAGCGCCTCATTCGGACGACGGACCGCGACGCGGACGCGCCAGCCCTCCTTGGCCATGCGGCGCGCGATGTACCGGCCGACAAAACCCGAGCCGCCGAAGATGGTGACAAGCTTGCTCATGTGGGAAACCCCTGTTGGCCTACTTTGAATTGGCCTCTGCATAGCTTTGTGGCCAAGAACGGGCAAGGCCAAAGGCCCCAATCTTGCCCTATCACCCCGTGACATAATTCACGAAATGCCCGTTGACACCCCAAAGCGCCCCGGCTAAACCCCCGCCCACTGAAAACGTGCCCAGATGGCGGAATTGGTAGACGCACTGGTTTCAGGTACCAGCGCTGCAAGGCGTGGAGGTTCGAGTCCTCTTCTGGGCACCATTTCGTTCAACAGACCGCCTTCGGGCGGTCTTTTGCTTTTCCGGGCTTGCCGCCGTTGACCCGTGGCGCAGGCGGGGCTAAGCCGCTTGCAACCCTGATGATCGGACGGACCTCGTGACCATTCACCTTCACAAGAACGACCTGCCCGATGGGCTGGACCTTGGCCCCGTCGTGGCCATTGACACCGAAACCATGGGTCTGGACCCGCGCCGTGACCGGCTGTGCGTGGTGCAACTGTCGGATGGCAAGGGCGACGCGCATCTGGTGCAAATCGAGCGTGGTCAGAACAAGGCGCCGAATCTGCAGCGGCTGTTGACCGATCCGGCGGTGCTCAAGCTCTTCCACTTTGGCCGCTTTGACGTTGCCGCCCTGCAAAAGGCCTTTGGCGTGCGCACCGCGCCGGTGTGGTGCACCAAGATCGCCTCAAGGCTGATCCGCACCTATACCGACCGGCATGGGCTGAAGTACCTGTTGATGGAATATGCGGGCGTCGACGTGTCGAAGGCCCAGCAAACCAGCGATTGGGGATCCGCCACGCTGAGCGAGGCGCAAAAGGACTATGCGGCGTCGGATGTCCTTTATCTGCACAAGCTGAAAGCCGCGCTTGAGGCGATCTTGCACCGCGAGGGGCGGATGGAACTGGCGCAGTCATGTTTTGACTTCCTGCCGACACGGGCAGAACTGGACCTTCTTGGCTGGGATGAGCCGAATGACCTCTTCCACCACTGATTTTCTGGCCACAGGCCGCCGGGTCATCGCCCGCGAGGCCGAGGCCCTGACGCTCTTGGGCGACAGCCTTGGCGACAGTTTTGGCCGCGCGGTTGAGGTGATTCTGGCCGCCAAGGGCCGGGTAATCGTGTCGGGCATGGGCAAATCGGGCCACATCGCCCGCAAGATTGCCGCAACCTTTGCCTCAACCGGCACGCCCGCGCACTTCGTTCACCCCGCCGAGGCCAGCCACGGCGATCTGGGGATGGTGACCACAGGTGACGTGGCGCTGGTTCTGTCCAACTCGGGCGAGACGTCGGAGCTGGCCGATATCGTCGCCCATACCCGGCGTTTTTCGATCCCGCTGATCGGCGTTGCGGGGCGCGACGGCTCAACGCTGTTGCGGCAATCGGATGTGGCCATCCTTTTGCCCCCGGCGGCTGAGGCTTGTGAGACCGGGATCGTGCCGACCACATCGACCACCATGACGCTGGCTTTGGGCGATGCCTTGGCGATTGCCCTGATGGAGCACCGCGCCTTTACGCCCGAACATTTCCGCATGTTCCACCCCGGCGGCAAGCTGGGCGCGAAACTCTTGAAGGTGCGCGACCTGATGCATGCCGAACTGCCCTTGATCGGGCATGACCGCCCGATGGGCGAGGCGCTTTTGGAGATCAGCCGTAAGGGCTTTGGCGTGGTTGGTGTCACCGATGATGCGGGTCTTTTGGCCGGTATTGTCACCGACGGCGACCTGCGCCGCCATATGGAGGGGCTTTTGGCCCTGACAGCCGGGCAGGTGATGACACGCGCGCCCCGCACCGTGGCGCCCGATGCGCTGGCCGAAACGGCCGTGGCCTTGATGAATGATCGCAAGATTACGTGTCTCTTCGTCATCGACCCGGCCAAGCTTGGCCAGGTGCAGGGCATCTTGCACATCCACGATTGCCTGCGCGCCGGAGTGGTCTAGGTGGCGCGGAACCCCGCCCAAGACAATCTTCATTCCCGGATCGTGATGATCCTCAAGGTCACGCTGCCCTTGGTGGCGCTGGCCTTGCTGGCGTCGTTGTTCCTGTTTTCCCGCGAGATCAACCCGGAAGACGCGATTCCTTATGCTGATGTCGAGATCGCCGACCGGTTGGCCCAGCCGCGGATGACAGGCGCAGGTTTTTCAACCGTGACATCGGATGGCGCGACCCTGACCTTATCAGCCGATACGGCCGCCCCAAGCGAAGGCGGCGGCAGGGCGACCGGGCTGAAAGGTGAACTTTCTTCGCCCGATGGCTTTCGCACCGAGATTTCGGCGGCCTCGGGACAGCTTGATCGCACCGCTGGCACGCTTGTGCTGGACTCCGGGGTGCGGCTTGCGACCTCAACCGGCTATTTGGTGACGACCGACCAGCTTACGCTGGGCATTGATCGCAGCTTTATGGAAAGCGGCGGCGCGGTGCTGGCGACGGCTCCGATGGGTCAGCTTGAAGCGGGCGGGCTGCGAATGGACGTGACAGGTGATGGCAAAAGCCATCTTCTGGTTTTCAACAAGGGCGTGCGCCTGATATACCAGCCCAATAACTGACGGATTTTTCAGATGCGCAGCCGTTTCATCCCTGTTTTTCTTGTGGCAGCCTTGGTGCTGTCCATGGGCGCGGCCCTTGCGCAGGGGACGAATGTCGCTTTCGGCGGATTGAAGGCTGACACGCGGCTGCCGGTCGAGGTGACAGCCGAGAACCTGACCGTGAACCAGACCGACGGAACTGCGATCTTTACCGGCGATGTGCTGGTCAAGCAGGGCGAAATGCGGATGCAGGCCGATGAGATTCGTGTCGAGTATGACGCCACAGGCAAGGCAATTGCTCGTCTTCTGGCCACAGGCGGGGTTATGGTGGTGAATGCCACAGATGCCGCCGAGGCGGCAGCGGCCGACTATACCATCGCCACGGGTGAGGTGGTGATGACGGGCGGGGTCCTGATGACCCAAGGACAGGCCGCGATCAAGGGCGAGCGGTTGGTGATCAACCTCAAGACCGGGACCGGGCGGATGGAAGGTGGCGTGACCACCACCTTCACGCCGGGGGGCGATTGATGCCACAGCCTCCGAACTTCACCCAAGGTCCAGACCTGACCGTTACCAACGGCAGCGGCGGGCTGTCCATCGTCAACCTGCGCAAAAGCTACAAGCGGCGGCCGGTGATCCGGGATGTGTCCTTGCAGCTGAACCGTGGCGAGGTGGTGGCACTTTTGGGGCCCAATGGCAGCGGCAAAACCACAACCTTTTACGCCATCGCTGGCCTGGTAACACCCGAAGGCGGGCAGGTTCTGATCGACGGGCGCGACGTGACGACCCTGCCCATGTACCGCCGCGCGCGGCTGGGCATCGGCTATTTGCCGCAAGAGGTGTCGATTTTTCGCGGCCTGTCGGTCGAGGACAACATTCTGGCGGTGCTGGAGATCAGCATTTCAGACCGCCACAAACAGCGTGAGCGGCTGGAAGAGCTGTTGTCCGAGTTCTCGATCACCCATCTGCGCCGTGCGCCAGCCTTGGCGCTTTCGGGTGGTGAACGGCGGCGCGTGGAGATTGCCCGTTGTCTGGCCGCCGATCCGAAATACCTTTTGCTGGACGAACCCTTTGCCGGGGTTGACCCGATTGCTGTGGGCGAAATCCGACATCTCGTGCAGGATCTGAAATCGCGCGGGATTGGGGTTTTGATCACCGATCACAACGTCCGTGAGACGCTGGAAATCGTGGATCGGGCTTATATCCTGCACGACGGAACCGTGCTGAAACATGGCACCGCCGATGAGATCGTGCGCGATGAAATGGTGCGGCGCGTCTACCTCGGCGAGAACTTCCGGATCATTTGAAGTAACCTTGCACGGCATGGTTGACAACCGACCCTGCCCATCCCCAAATGATAGGGATGCAAGCGTCTGTTGCCCTATATGGTCTTGACGATGCGGCCGGTCTCCGGCCCCGCCACAAACCTGGTGTGGCCAAAAATTCCCAACCAAGAACGACAAGAGCCCACAGCCCCGGCCAGCAGTCCGGGTCTGGACATTTGCGCGAAGGAGGCATCATGTGCTATCAGATCAGCGGCAAGCAAATCGACATCGGCGAGGCACTTCAGACCCACGTGAAGGCCGAATTTGGCGAGGTTGTGGAGAAGTATGCCCAGCGCCCTACCGAGGTGGTTGTGGTGTTCTCGAAGTCAGCACATGAATATGTCTGCGAAGCCACGATCCATCTTTCGACCGGCCTTTCAGCGCAAGCCAAAGGCCATGCCACTGAAATCTATGCAGCTTTTGAATCCTGCCGTGAGAAGATGGACAAGCAGCTGCGCCGCTACAAGCGCCGCATCCGCAACCACCATCACAACCGTCCGGCACCTGTTGAATTCGGTGGGGCTTCCTCGTATATCCTCGCGCCAACGGAGGAACCCGAGGACGGGGACGCGGGTGAGCTGCAGCCCATCGTGATTGCCGAGATGGAGACGAAGATTCCTTCGATCACCGTCGGCGAAGCGGTGATGCAGCTTGAACTTGGCGGTCAACGGATGCTGGTGTTTCGCAACGAAGGACATGGCGGGGTTAACGTCGTATATCGCCGGGATGACGGCAATATCGGCTGGATCGACCCGCGCAACAGCAAATAAGCCGCCCGTCAGGGATGGCACATACGGGAACTGCCGATGGACCTGTCGAAACTTCTGACCCCCGCCGCTGTGCGGGTGATAGGCCAGATGACAAGTAAAAAGCGTCTCTTCCAGGAACTGGGAGAGATTGCCGCCCAAGCCTATGGCCTGACGGCCGCAACGGCCATCGATGGGTTGCAAGAGCGTGAGAGCCTTGGCCCAACCGGCGTGGGCAATGGTATTGCCCTGCCCCATGCCCGGCTGATCGGGTTGGAAAAAATCACTGGCATTTTCCTGCGGCTGGAAAAGCCTTTGGATTATGAAAGCGTCGATCGTCAGCCCGTCGATCTGGTGTTCTGCTTGCTGGCACCGAAGGATTCGGGGGTGGATCATCTCAAGGCCTTGGCCCTTGTCAGCCGCACCATGCGGGACGCAGGCATCTGCGCCAAGCTGCGCGCCAATACCGATGTATCAAAGCTTTACGCGATTCTGACCGAGAGCAAGGCGCCGCAAGCGGCCTGATCACTTGACCAGATAGGGCCGCCCGCGCCGGTTGGCACCAATGGGCAGAACACCGGTGGCAGGGAAATCCCCCATCAGCACAGGCTGCATGCCCTGATTGCGCAGATTCTGCAGGAATTGGCCAAAGCCGGTAAGGTCCGCCAAGCGCGGTGCCTCAGTCAAACGGCGCAGACTACGCGGGCTGATTTCATCGACGATGGTCTGCAAAGGCTCCATCGGGTTTTCGACAAACTCAGCCAAGGTCCAGGTTCGCACGCGTGCCTTGACCCAAGACGCCCGCAGGATCGTCAAAAACTCAGCCTCGATCTTCTGCAACTGGGCCGCTTCGCGGCGGATGTCCCCGAAATTGCGATCGGAATGGAACAGGGGAATGGCCCAAGCTCCCGAAATAACCGAGATCTGGGCATTGGCATCGCTGGCCATGAACCGTGTGAGGGCGTGATTGTCACCCGGGCCGAACTGAAAGCACTGACGCTCGCCCCGGGTGTTCCAGATCAAGCTGGTGAGAAAACTTTTTGGATTATAGTCACGCATCGCCGCGCTGTCGCAAAGCGCGCCGTTGTAGATGGAATCGCCACCGGCAAAATGCACACGATCAGGGGCGAACAAATGGCCATGCACACGGGTGCCTGTGGCTTTGCCCAGCCAAATCTCAAAATTCTCGAAGAGGTCAGAGAACCCCTCAAACACCGAATAAGGCGCGGCGGTTCCGCCGTTTTCCCAGTGCTCATTGGGATGACGTGATTGCATGTAAAGACCAGCCCGGCCCTTGGTGCGCCGTTCTACCGCGCGGGCGAACAATCGGTCAATCTTGCCAGGGTTGGGTTCCGCCGCAGCCTGACCGCTGGGGTCGCTTGACAGAAAGCTGTCATAAAGTTGGTCAGCATTGGGCCAGATCTTACGGGCGACAAAGCAATCAGACCGGCGCAGAATTTGCAGGTGGTCATCATAAAAGATGTGCGGCTTGCCCTGAAAATCGAACTTCGACAGGGTCAAGGACCGGCTTTCCACCTGATCTGACACTTGGCGAACCAGCGTTTGGAAATAGGACTCATCCGGAATCCAGACATGGCGGAAATAGCGGTCAATCTCAACGCGGTCAGGATTGTCCAGAATGGCCGACAGGGTTTGCCGCGTCAGGCACCACCATTGGCTGCCCAGATGCGGCACGATGCCCGCCGGGACGCGCCGTTTCAGGCCAAGGCGGCGCTGCAGCCGGACATAGATGTCAAACAGCCGCCGCTGCTTGCGCCAGCTGAACGGGAACCGCATGGTAAAGCGTTCCAGATTGAGCCCGCCTATCGTCCAGCCGACGTCTTCGGTGGTGACGCTTTCAATAAAGTCGGTGCGCGGGCGTTCCTCCAGATACCGCACCAGTTCCGACACCGGGCGCAGAGGCAGGCATGAGCCTGAGGAGAGGTAAACATGCCGCATATGCGGAAAGTCCTGCAGCATGATGCTTGCGGCTTCTTGGGTGGCCGCCACGATGCCCCATGTGCCCCATTCACAGGAATGCCGCCCGGAAAACCGGACATTCGGCAGATCGGACAGGGCCTTGACGATGTCGTCATAGCCCTTTCGCCGAACGCGCTTGTCCACATGGATCACCACCGGACAGCCCTGCGTTGCCCAATGCCGCGCCACCTGTGCGGCCCGGTCCAAGGCAGTATGGCACAGCATAACAAAGCCAACGCTCATGCCCAGTTCCCCTTGGACATAAGACCTAAAATCTCAAGCTGTCGCCAGTTGATGTATTTCTCAGACCACTTGCACCAAAGGTCAGGCTGCGAGGCGATGGCCAGCCGATATGCACGGTATTCGTGACTGTTGGCATAGTGCTGATTGCGCTGCATCTCTTCCTCGGCCTTGTGGGCGAAGATATCGAGGAACTTTGCATGAAGCAAAACGCCCGAAGCCTTCTCGCCGCCCCATTCGTCATAAACAAGGTTGAGCCCGCGCGGTAAAAGCATGTGGGTGGAGGAGGCGTAGGCAAAGGACCGATTCCAGCGCACCAAGGGCACCTTATTCATGGCCGGTGCACGTTCGGGCAAATCGGGGAAGAACATGCGCGCCCGAGGGCCACCTTGTATCCACAGATTACCGTATTTGCGGTTGCGCTGGATGGTGTAGTTGCCGCTGTCAAACCATTGGGCAATTTCAAAAGGGTCCTGCCCCTCATGATAGGGCTGGGCGTCAAACGGGCCTTTGGGATACATATCCAGAAGCATCGCCGAAAATGACTTGATTGACGAGGCATCCAGCCAATCGGTCAACGCGCGCAAAGGGCGGGTGTCACAAAACGGGTAGACGAAGAATTCATCTGGATCGACCACCAGGCACCAGTGGTTGTGGCCGTGCTTCATTTGCAGCCAGTTCAGCCAATCCACGCCAAAGCGGGCGCGTTTATAGCTGTGCGTGGTGGTCCAAAGCGACACATCCGGCTGTTCGGCAAGAAACTCGCGGCTGCCATCGTCGCTGTCATTGTCTACGATAAAGAAATGGTTGACGCCCATCTCCCGGTAGTAGCGCAGGAAAAACGGCAGGCGGACACGTTCGTTGCGCAGGGTAGAAAAGACCAGGATCGCATCGCTTGAGATGGTAGCTGAACGATCTGCAACCACCCGCAATTCGCGGCGTTTGCGGAACGCCCGGAAAAGCCAGCGCTTGCGCGCAAGGCGCAGCATATATCTTGAAAAAATGCTCAAACCAAAAAAATCCTGCCTGCGACCACCGTCCTCGGCCCGAACCTTTCACGCGAGGCTTAAGATCGTCTTGAAATGCGCGTCCCATGTGGGGGCGTGCCAAACAGTCTTTTCGCCATCGATCTGCGGCAGGGCGGCCTGTTGAACGATTGTTTCCATCCAAGAATACATATCTGAGGCAGGCAGGTAAACCGCCATATTTCCAATGAGTTCGCGCGTCACAGCCAGATCTGTCGCAATCACGGGCGTACCAAGGCTTGCGGCCTCGACCGGTGGCAGGCCAAACCCCTCGGCCAGCGACGGCGCCAGGAGGGCACGGGCGCGAGCAACAAGGGCGGCAACGGCGCCATCGGGAAGGCCGTGCAACACCTTGACCGGCCCATCTGCAGGCAAGGCGTCAAGCCGTGCCAAAAGCGCCGCATCGGCCCAGCCCCGGTTGCCGACGATGTAAAGCCGTGGTGCTGGGTCTGGCAGGCGAGCCCAAACATCCAGCAAGAAGGCGTGGTTCTTGCGCGGCTCGATCGTGCCAAGTGTCACAAAATAGGGTGCGGCAAGGTCAAGATTTGGCGGCAGCAAACGAGGGTCCTGCGCGGCAAGATCTGCGCCGATGGGCGCAGCCACACCCGGTGGCACGCGGCCGATCCGGGCCATCTGCGCCTCGGTCAGGGCGCGGGCGGCCTCAGTCAGGTGGATAACCTGCGTGGCATGGGCCGAGACGGCCATGATCCGGGCGCGAAAGGGCTCAACCGTGCCGGGCCGGGCCAACTGCGGATGATCCAAGGGAATGGTGTCATGGATCAAAACGGTGCGCGAAAGCCCCGCCCGGGACAGACTGGCCAGAACCTTATCGCTTAGGTTGGCATGCCCGACATTCAGATAGCTTGTGCCACGCGGCAGCCGACGCATCAGGCGTGATAAAAATGGCCGGGCTGCGCGGGCAATGGCAAGCTGGCGCGCGGCCGTTTCGGCGCGGGCGCGCATCGAATCGCGCCGATGAAGCAGGCGTGACAGCACGTCCACCGGAGGCAAGCCTGCCTCACCGTTGACGATCTGGGCAAAGTGGATGCAGCCGGGCTGGTCTAGCAAAAGCCAGCCCGCCGCGCTGCGCACCAGACCGAAAAGCGGGGTCTCTCGCGATGCAAGATGGGTGAGATAGGCGTATTCAACCCGGTCTATACCGGTCATCGGCCCACGCCCCAGACGCGACACCAGCCGCGTGAGGTCAAGAAGCCGAGCCGGGACCACAGGTCACTGCGCGGCCTTTTGCAAGGCTATCATGTCATGCAGATAGGCTGAAAACTCATCCCGAAGATCGGGGCGGGCCAGACCAAAGGCCACGGTGGCCTGCAAGAACCCAGACTTGGACCCGCAGTCATAGCGCTGGCCACGGAAGCGGTAGCCATAGACCTTGCCGGACTTGGTCTCTTCGGCAATCGCGTCAGTCAGTTGGATTTCGCCACCCGTGCCTTGCTTGCGTTTGTTGAGATTGGTCAGAACCTTGGGCTGCAGGATATACCGCCCGATCACCGCCAAATTGGACGGTGCATCGGCGGCCTTGGGTTTTTCGACCATGCCCTTGGCTTCCACGATGGAACCCATGTCTTGGCCAATATCAAGGATACCGTAGCTGGAGGCCTTTTCCGGCGAAACCTCCATCGCAGCGACCATGTTGCCGCCGGTTTGCTCATAGGCTTCCATCATTTGCTGCAGACAGGGCTTTTCGGCCGCGATCACGTCATCGGGCAAGAGGACCGCGAAGGGTTCATTGCCGATCAGACGGCGGGCACACCAGACGGCATGGCCGAGACCAAGCGGACGGTTCTGCCGCAAATAGGCGATGGCCCCGGAATCCATGTTGGTTTCCTTGAGGATTTCAAGAAGCTCCTCTTTGCCTGCCTTGCGCAGGGTGCTCTCCAACTCGGGCGAGTGATCGAAATAATCCTCAAGCGCCGATTTTCCTTTGGAAGTGACGAAGATGAATTCCTTGATGCCAGCGGCCCGCGCCTCATCAATCGCGTATTGAATAAGCGGGCGGTCGACGAGGGTCATGATTTCCTTTGGAATCGACTTTGTCGCCGGCAAGAACCGCGTGCCCATGCCTGCGACCGGAAACACCGCCTTGGTTACTTTTTTCGCCTTCATATCCTAATACCTTCGTTCCAACGGCTTTTGGCCAAGATTAAACACTATCTTGCAACGGTTAACAGAGAATTTGGCCAAATCATGACGCTGACACCACATATGGTGATTATTAGCACACAGCCGTGATTCCCGGGATAGGTATTCGGTCAACCCAGTTTAGGTTCATCAACAGGACGAAAGGGCGCGATGCGGGCGGTTTCTTCTGCAATGCGAGCCCGAAACGGGATGAACCGCAGGCGGGGGCCTTGCCGGATGGACCAGCCGAATAGACCGCCACTTTGCAGCCAGATTCCGTCGGCGGTAAAGGCCATTCGGTGGGCGCGTGGGCTGGGTGCCAGACAAATCACGGTCACAATGCAGCCTTCGGCACGGGCTAGGTGCGCTTGGTGAAGCATAGCAGCCCTTTGCCAGAACCGCCCAAAGATCACCCTGCCAGATCTTGGGCGAGTGCCGGGCAGAGCCTTGAAGCCGGGGGGGTCTACCTTCTCGGGCACCAAGGCGGGCAGCGGGCGGGACATCCCGTCATCCCATCCTGTCGCCAGACTGGCCAAAAGCGCCTCGGCCTCGGCAGCCGTGACGCGCCGGGCGCGGCGTAGATCGGCGACACGGCTGCGCTGCGCCTCGATGGCGGGGATGGTCTCTTGCCCCACGACGTCCGGCGCATGGCGGCGCAGGAACACCGCGATTGAGGCGGCAATTTCATGCAGCGATGTCGGCACCCGATCCTCGCGGCGGCGCGCGCTGGCGGCAAACCCGTGATGAACCTGCGCATCAGGAACCACGGCCGTCAGGCCCTGCCCGGCCAGCCGCAGGTTCACGTCTGCCTCATCCAGATAAAACCGCAAGGCCGGGTCAAAGCCACCAATGGCCAAAAGCGCCGCGCGGCGAAAGGCGCAGTTGGTGCCTTGGGTTTTGACCGTGCGCGCGGCAGTGCCGGGGTAAGTGGCGGCATGATCGGGCAAGGGGTGATCAAGACTAAAGCGGTCTACCTCACAGGCCTTCCATTGAAAGGAAATCCCGTTGCGCCCGCGCACAAAGCCGGTGGCGGCCACCACCTTTGGGTCAGAAAACGCCGCACACAGCCGCGAAATCCAAGTCGGTTCCGCCACCGCGTCGTCGTCGATAAAGGCCACAACCGGAGCTGCCGCCGCCGCGAGGCCCAAGTTACGGGCGGCCGAGATATTGGCCTCATCGAACGGAACAAGTTTCAGCACCAGCCCCGTGGCCTTGGCCGCAGCCAAGCCCTCAGGGTCAGCCACGACAATCACCTCGATCTGCGGATGGTCTTGCTGGGCCAGCGCCATCAGACAGCGCTCCAGCGCCGCCGCGCGGTGGCGGCTGACGACGAGGACGCTGGCGGCGGGCAGGGTCATCCCATCTCTGCCATCATGGCCTCGATCACCGGCACGTCGCTGGGGTTATTCAACTCCCAAAACTGGCGGCCCTTGGCCTGCACTTCAACGCACAGAACCTGCCGCCCGTTCTCCAAGAACCGCAACTGCTCCAGCCCCTCCAGCGTTTCCAACGGGCCGATAGGCCACGTCGGATAGGCCGTCAGTGCCGCCGGGCGATAGGCGTAGACGCCGACATGGTGGAACACCGGGGTTTCGGCATCATCGGCATAGGTCTTGGCCGTAAAGGGGATCACCTCTTTCGAGAAATAGAGCCCCCGCATCCCAGCCCCAAAGACCGCCGTTGTGCCGCCCACACGGCCCGCGCGGCGGTCGGCCAGAAAGCCGTTTAGCGCCCTGCCATCGCAGCGCAGAACGGGTGTGGCGATATCCGCCCCCGGATCGGCCAGAAGCCCGCGCACGAGGTCCTCGACAAACCACGCAGGCGTCAGCGGCGCATCGCCTTGCAGGTTCACCACCACATCATAGCCGGGCAGCTTGGCAGCCACCTCGGCGCAGCGTTCGGTCCCGTTTTGCGCATAATATGAGGTCATCACAACCTCGGCCCCAAAGCCCTCGGCATGGGTTCGGATGCGGTCATCGTCGGTGGCGACCACCACGCGGTCCACGCCCTTGACGGCCATCGCCGCCTCCCAACTGCGGCGGATCAGGGTTTTCTCGCCATCCGGGCCTTTCAAAGACACCAAAGGCTTGCCCGGATAACGGGTGGAGGCATAGCGGGCAGGAATGGCGATAAGGGTGGTCATTTCTTCAACTGCACTCCGGGGGCATAGGCGATGAAAAACGGGTTGTCCCAGCCGGGCTTGCCATAGGCCAAGGGGGTGTGATCGTCAAAGCGCACCACATGGCCGCCCGCGCCGCGCAAGACGGCATCTCCCGCGGCTGTGTCCCACTCCATGGTGCGGCCAAGGCGGGGGTAAAGATCAGCCTCGCCCGTGCCAACCAGACAGAACTTCAGGCTTGAGCCTGCCGATTTCGTATCCTTGCAGGTGTATTTTGCGATGTAGTCATCCGTCGCCGCATCGCGGTGCGATTTGGACGCCACCACCATCAGCGCCGCATTGTCAGGCTTTGACACCGAAATGGCACGGGTCGCACCTGATGCGGCCTTGTCCAAAGCGCCGGTTTCCTCAACCGCCTGACCATCGGCCTGCGTATAAAACAGCCGCCCTTGGGCCGGGGCATAGACCACCCCGCGCAGAGGCACACCGTTCTCGACATAGGCGATGTTCACGGTGAAATCGCCCCGGCGCTGGACAAATTCCTTAGTTCCATCCAGCGGATCAACGATCAAAAAAGTCTGCGCCGTCAGCGCGTGGCTCGCGGCCTGTTCCTCGGTGATCAAGGCCACATCGGGGAACGCGGCGCGCAGCCCGGCCGAGATGATGGCGTCGGCGGCCTCATCGGCCTCGGTCACGGGGCTGGCATCGCTTTTGGATCTCACCTCGAAATCAGGGCCATTGTAGACCTCCATGATGCGGTCGCCCGCCTCAAGGGCAAGGCGGCGGATGATCGGAATCAGGCGGTCGAAATCCATAATCGGTCCTTTAAGCGGGGCAAAATCTAAGCGGGGCAAAATCGCCCTTGGCGTTGATTAAACATGACCTCGCCATTATCATGCCTTGAAAAGGGAACAGCAAGATTTCCGGTGTAAACGGGCCCCGGACCCCGAGTGAGGTGATGCAGATGTTTCAGCCCAGCGTGCCACGAACCCGAATTGGCGGCACAGTTGCATTGCTTGAACTGATTTTTCACGCCACCGTCCGCCATGTCCGCAAATCGAACGGCAATGCGATCGTCGGGCTTTTGGTCTCAATCGCGCAATCGCTGGTGGGAATTGGCGTGATGGTGCTGATGTTCAGCCTGATCGGGCGGGGGATCGGCACGCAGGTGCGTGGTGATTTCATCTTGTTCATCATGACCGGCATCTTCAGCTTTATGACCCATTCCAAAACCATCAAGGCGGTGTCCAGCGCCGATGGCCCGACCTCAGCCATGATGAAACACGCGCCGATGAACACCGTCGTTTCGGTGGCCGCGGCAGCGCTGTCGGCGCTGTATCTGCAAACGCTGTCGGCGGCGGTGATCCTTTTTGGCTATCACGCACTTTGGACACCCATCACCATCGATGAGCCGGTGGGTGTGGCCGCGATGTATGTCTTGTCATGGTCCTCGGGCATTGGGATCGGGCTGATCTTCAAGGCGGTCACCCCTTGGGCACCCGACTTTTTCACCGTAGCCACCACCGCCTATACGCGGGCCAACATGGTCTTTTCAGGAAAGATGTTCGTGGCCAATATTACGCCGATGCATATTCTGGCGATCTTCATGTGGAACCCGCTGTTTCACTGCATCGACCAGACGCGCGGCTATATGTTCCTGAACTATGATCCGCGCTACACTTCGGCGCTTTATCCGGTGATCACCACTTTCGCGCTGATCGTCATCGGCCTGATGGCCGAACGCTATACCGAAAAGCACATCTCGGCGAGTTGGAGCGCCAAGCGCTAAAGTGGGGGTTTCGTGCTCCGGGTCATAGGGTTGCGCAGGGCTTGGGGTGACCCGCGGGTGCTGTCACGGTCGACTTTATAAGGATTCTTCTGATCGCAAAGCGCTCAGCCCGCTTGCAGGCCCAATTGCCCCCCCCTATATACGCCCTGAAGCTGGAACGAGGCGCATGCCTTTTTTCAGGTCTCACATGGGATCGGGTCGGAATGCCATCTTGGGTTCCGCCTATATCATCGCCTAAGGAAAGGGACACTCATGGCCAAAGTCATTGGTATTGACCTCGGGACGACCAACTCTTGCGTCGCCATCATGGACGGCTCACAGCCGCGGATCATCGAAAACGCTGAAGGTGCACGCACCACGCCGTCGATCGTTGGTTTTACCGAAAACGAACGTCTGGTCGGCCAAGCTGCAAAGCGTCAGGCAGTCACAAACGCTGCCAACACCGTGTTTGCCGTCAAGCGTCTGATCGGACGCCGCTATGACGATCCGGTGATCGTCAAAGATCAAAAGAACATGCCGTACAAGATCGTCAATGGCGGCAATGGCGATGCTTGGGTCGAAGTGCGCGGCGAAAAGTATTCGCCCAGCCAAGTGTCGGCTTTCATCCTGCAAAAGATGAAGGAAACCGCCGAATCCTATCTGGGTGAAACCGTCACTCAGGCGGTTATCACCGTGCCCGCCTATTTCAACGACGCCCAGCGTCAGGCCACCAAGGACGCAGGCAAGATCGCCGGTCTTGAGGTGCTGCGCATCATCAACGAACCGACCGCAGCCGCGCTGGCTTACGGCCTTGACCGCAAGGAAACCCGCACCATCGCGGTTTATGACCTTGGCGGCGGTACCTTCGACATCACGGTTCTGGAAATTGACGACGGCTTGTTCGAAGTGAAATCCACCAACGGGGATACTTTCCTTGGCGGCGAAGATTTCGACATGCGCATCGTCAACTATCTGGCGGATGAGTTCAAAAAGGAACACGGCGTCGATCTGTCCCTGGACAAGATGGCCCTGCAGCGCCTGAAAGAGGCGGCTGAAAAGGCCAAGATCGAATTGTCGTCCAGCCAGCAGACCGAAATCAACCAGCCGTTCATCTCGATGGACAAGAACACCGGGCAACCGCTGCACCTTGTCGTCAAGCTGACCCGCGCCAAGCTGGAATCCTTGGTCGATGACCTGATCAAAAAGTCGATGAAGCCCTGCCAAGCCGCCATCAAGGACGCTGGCATCTCGATTTCCGACATCGATGAGGTGGTTCTCGTCGGCGGCATGACCCGCATGCCGCGCGTCATCGAGGAAGTGACCAAGTTCTTCGGCAAAGAGCCCCACAAGGGCGTGAACCCCGACGAAGTGGTTGCTGCCGGTGCCGCCATTCAGGCAGGCGTGCTGCAGGGCGACGTCAAAGACGTCGTTCTGTTGGACGTGACCCCGCTGTCCTTGGGCATTGAAACCCTTGGCGGTGTGTTTACCCGCCTGATCGACCGCAACACCACCATCCCGACGAAGAAAAGCCAGATCTTCTCAACCGCCGAGGACAACCAGAACGCCGTGACTCTGCGTGTGTTTCAGGGTGAGCGCGAGATGGCTGCTGACAACAAGATGCTGGGCCAGTTCAATCTGGAACAAATCCCGCCTGCGCCCCGCGGCATGCCGCAGATCGAGGTGACCTTTGACATCGACGCCAATGGCATCGTGACCGTCAAGGCCAAGGACAAGGGCACCAACCGCGAACATGCGATCACCATTCAGGCCTCTGGCGGTTTGTCGGATGAGGACATCGAAAAGATGATCAAGGACGCCGAGGCCAATGCCGAAGCCGACAAGGATCGTCGCGAGCTGGTGGAAACCAAGAACCAGGGCGAAAGCCTGCTGCACTCGACGCAAAAATCGCTGAAAGAGCATGGTGACAAGGTGGATCCGTCCACGGTCGAAGCCATCGAATTTGCCATGGCGCCGTTGGAAGAGGCGCTGAAGGGCGAAGAGGTAGGCAAGATCAAGGGTGCGATCCAGAATCTGACCGAAGCCGCGATGAAGCTGGGCGAGGCGATCTACAAGGCGCAGGCCTCTGATGGTGGCAATGACGACGGCGACGCCCCGCGTGACGTGGATGATGACATCATCGACGCCGACTTTGAAGACATGGGCAACAACAAGCGGAAGTAAGCCGCAGGGAACTCCCGGGGGCGGCCTTGAAAAAGGCCGCCCTTCGCCTGTTCCCCATCAGGGGGTTCTGCCATGGCAAAACGCGATTACTACGAGGTTCTGGGTGCCAAGAAGGGCGCTTCGGCTGAAGAGCTGAAGAAAGCCTATCGCACCAAGGCGAAAGAGCTTCACCCCGACCGTAATTCCGACAACCCCAACGCCGAAGCCCAGTTCAAAGAAGTGAACGAGGCTTATGACGTTCTGAAGGATGCCGACAAAAAAGCAGCCTACGACCGTTATGGCCATGCTGCCTTTGAAGGTGGCATGGGCGCTGGCGGCCAACGGGGTGGGTTCAGCGGCGGCGGGCAGGGTGATTTCGGCTCGGCCTTCTCGGATGTGTTCGAAGACCTGTTTGGCGATTTCATGGGGCGCGGCGGCGGTGGCGGCGGTGGTCGCAGCCGCGCGCAGCGTGGGTCTGACCTGCGCTATAACCTGCGCGTCACGCTGGAAGAGGCCTATGCAGGTGTGCCCAAGACCATCAACGTGCCGACCTCGATCGCTTGTGATGCCTGCCGGGGCACCGGGGCCGAAGGCGGGTCCGAACCCACCACCTGCCCCACCTGTTCGGGCATGGGCAAGGTCCGCGCGCAGCAGGGGTTCTTTACGGTTGAACGCACCTGCCCCACCTGCAACGGGGCGGGCCAGATCGTCAAAAACCCTTGCAAGGTGTGCCACGGGCATGGCCGCATTGAGAAAGAGCGCGCACTGTCGGTGAACATTCCTGCAGGCGTTGAAACCGGCACCCGGATCCGGCTGGCCGGGGAGGGTGAGGCGGGCCTGCGTGGTGGACCGACAGGCGATCTTTACATTTTCATCGAGGTGAAAGAGCACCCGATCTTCCAGCGCGACGGCGCGCATCTGTTCTGCCGCGTGCCGATTTCCTTCGCCACAGCCGCTTTGGGTGGCGAGGTGGAGGTGCCCACGATTGACGGCGGCAA
Organism: Paracoccaceae bacterium; assembly: GCA_044377735.1. Taxonomy (GTDB): domain Bacteria; phylum Pseudomonadota; class Alphaproteobacteria; order Rhodobacterales; family Rhodobacteraceae; genus Tabrizicola_A. The sequence goes on from JBILYK010000033.1 coordinate 25,961, forward strand.
AGCCCGCGTGAAGGTTCCCGCAGGCAGCCAGACCGGCAAACAGATGCGCCTGCGCGCCAAAGGCATGACAGCCCTGCGTGGCGGCGGTGTGGGGGATATGCTGTTGGAATTGGCCGTGGAAACCCCGGTCAACCTCACCTCGCGGCAAAAGGAACTCTTGCGTGAGTTTGAAGCGATGTCCGAAGACAACAATCCTGAAGGTCGGACTTTCTTTTCCAAGGTCAAAGGGTTTTGGGACGGGATGAAAAACTGACATGACAAAGCCCGCCTAAGCGGGCTTTGTTTTGCGCGACCAGAGAGCTTGCGCCGCGTTAGATTTCGGACGCCGCCCCGGCATGCAGCCGGTTCCAGCGGATCGATGACCACAACGCCACCCCGATGAACCCTGCCCCCAAAAGGCCGGTGATCACCTCGGGGATATGGCCCAAGGTCTGACCGAACATCACGCAAGACAGGATAAAGATCGACCAGAACGCGCCATGTTCCAGATAGCGGAACTGCGCCAGCGTGTTGCGCTCAACCAGCATGATGGTCATGGAGCGCACATACATCGCGCCGATCCCCAGACCAATGGCGATCAGGAACAGGTTCTGCGTCAGCGCAAAGGCGCCGATCACACCGTCAAAGCTGAACGAGGCATCCAGCACCTCAAGATACAAAAACGCGCCAAGCCCGCCCTTAACGGCAATGTCCAAGCCCTCTTGTGACTTGTCGAGGAGGTGGCCCAGGACATCGACGGCCATAAAGGTGACCAGCCCCGCCACGGCGGAATAAAGGAAGGTCGCCAGTACCTCAGCCGGCATGATCGAGGCAAAGATCAGGATGATGGTGAGCACGATGGCCAATTCCAGACCTTGAATCGAGGAGAACCGCGCCATGCCGCGCTCAATCGCGGCGATCCAATGCACGTCCTTGCCTTCGTCAAAGAAGTATTTCAGCGCCACCATCATCAGGAAAGCCCCGCCAAAGGCCGCAATCGACAGATGCGCCTCGCCAATGATGCGGGAATACTCCTCGGGCTCGGTTGCAGCGAGCTCAATCGCCTGCCACGGCCCGATTTTGGCGGCAAAGACCACGATCAAAAGTGGGAAAATGATCCGCATGCCAAAGACCGCAATCAAGATGCCCCAGGTCAGAAACCGCTGCTGCCAGACCGGGGTCATTTCCTGCAGCTTGTTGGCGTTGACGATGGCATTGTCGAAAGACAGGCTGATTTCCAAGATCGACAACACGGTGCCGACGAACAAGAACCCCATCACCCCGGTCCAAGAACTGGTGTAAATCCAGCCCAGCCATGCAGCGAGAACAAGGCCAACAGCCGTCACCAGAAACGCCCAGCGGAAATAATGCAAAGCAACCGTCATTGATGTGTCTCCCGTTCCTTGCCGCGCAGTAAGGTGAGTTGATCTGCAACGCAAGCTTTCGGGGTCTGTTTACCAGTCATTCATAATTTCGCCAGATGCTATCAGGCATGACACGGTCTGATGGCTTTCACGATTCTGCCTTGCCGCTCTTCGCCTCCACCGGGGACGAGGATGAAGCGGCATCTGTCGATGGGTTGCCTGAGGGCCGGTTGCCCAGCTACATCGCCGATCACCGCGCCCGGCTTCGGGCGCGCTTTCGCGATGGCGGGGCGGGTGCTCTGCCCGATTATGAGATGCTGGAGCTCGTTCTCTTCCGTGCCATTCCCCGGCAGGATGTGAAACCGCTGGCGCGCCTGCTGCTCGACACCTTTGGCGATTTCAACCGGGTCGTCACCGCTGCGCCAGCCCGGCTGGCGCTGGTCAAGGGCGTGGGAGAGGCGGTGATCACCGAGTTGAAGATTGTTGAGGCGGCTGCGCAACGCATGATGCGGGCGCGGGTGATGAACCGGCCCCTGCTGTCCTCTTGGGATGCGCTGCTCGATTACTGCCACACCACAATGGCGCATGGTGAAACCGAACAGTTCCGCATCTTGTTTTTGGACCGCAAGAATGTGCTGATCGCCGATGAAGAACAGGCCAAAGGCACTGTAGACCATGTGCCTGTCTACCCGCGCGAGGTGGTCAAGCGGGCGCTGGAATTGAACGCCAGTGCGCTGATCTTGGTGCATAATCACCCCTCAGGCGACCCGACCCCTTCGGATGCTGACATCAGCATGACCCATCAGGTTCAGGACGCTGCACAGGTTCTGGGCCTTGTGCTGCATGACCATCTGATCATTGGAAAATCGCGCGAAATCAGCTTTCGCGCGGCGGGGTATCTTTAATCCGCGCTGCACGTTTGGCGGCCTTGCGCGCCGCAACAGCGATGCGTTCCTCTTGCCCCAGCTTTTGCAACACCAGATCCGGCTGCGGGATGTGCGCGCCGGAATTGGTGGGCTTCACGATGAACCATGAGGCGTAATTGTTATAGCCGCCTTCCAGAATGCTTTCGGTCACCTGCAATGGCACCCCAATCTGCGCCACCAGATGATGCACGCCCCAAACCACCAAAGGCCAGCGCAGTGGGTCATAATCATCCCCCGCCAGAATGCCGCCGGGCTTCACCTTGGCATACCAATCCAGAATGGTGCGCCCGCCCTCTTCGCCGGAATGGGCATAGCCATCGACATAGACAAAGTCGAAGAATTCATCAGGAAACAGCACATGCGCCTCGGCAAAGGTCATGCGCAGCAAATGATAGTTGCGGTCCAGTCCCACGGTTTGCAAGGCTTGGCGATACTGGTCCACATCGTGGTGGTCACTATAGGAGTCCACGCCCCAGAACCGGCGAAACCGACCCGAATTCAGCATCCGCCGCGAAAAGCCACCGCCCGCCACGCCCAGCTCAATGCCCAGATTGTCCGACCCCGTCAGCCCATCAACCACATTCCACCGCCAGGTGCCGGGCACGATCTCCGGTTCGATATCGGGCATGTGTTGCAACGCAATCTGGAACAGCTCATCCGAGGTTCTTGGCTCTGTCATGGCGTGGTGTCCTTCCGGAATGCGGGCGTGATCCAGACTTCAACACGGCGATTCAACCGCCGACCTGCCGAGGTTTCATCGCAGGCCATTGGCAGCGCCTCGCCAAAGGCGGCCACCTGCGGTAGGGCCTCTTGGGCAAGCCCCGGCGCGGCCTGCTGCAAGGCGTGCAGCACTTGGTCCGCGCGCTGCAAGGACAGCTCACGATTGGCATCTGCAGCACCGGACCCATCAGAAAACCCGGCGAGAACAACTGTTTTCCCAGAAAACGCCCCTATCTCGATCAGTCGCGCCAGATCAACAAGACTGTCGCGGCTGTAGGGCTCCATCTCGGTTCTGCCATCCTGAAAGCGAAAGGTGAAAGACACCCGCTCAGCCCCCTGCATGGCCGCAACAAGGCTTTGAAGATCGGCGAGCGTTGTCTCCTCGCCCGCATTCTGAATCGCGTTGATCAGCCGCAGCCCATCGGCAGCAATCGGCTGCTGTTCAAGGCTGCGGCCGACATATCCGGCCATTTCGACCGCGTCCTGCGCCGTGGGCATCGGCAGATAGTCGAGAAACTCACGCGCGACCAAGGGCAAGCGGCGGCGCGGGGTCAGGAAATAGACCGGCAGGGTCAGGGGATAATCCTCGGCCTTGACGGCCAGCGGGGTGGGCGACAGGGGAAATCCGCAACTGTCCGTTAAATCCAAGGGTTGCGCCGGCCCAACCAGCGAGCGCCCGGTGACCGCCAGCGCCCAAGGATCACGCGCTACCGCTTTGGCAAGATCGGCCGGAGTGTCATGCACCACAGTCGCCGCAATCTTTCGCCCCAGCCGGTCAGACAGCGCACGGTTCATATCCGCCCCTTCGGCCAATCCATGCAGGACCAGCGGCATATCTGGCCCCCCGAGATCCGCCCAATTGGTCAAATCGCCCGTCAGCGCACGGGCAAGATCCGAGGTTGCAAGCCGGGGTAACGGGTTGTCGGTGGCACTTATTGCCACCAGCGGATCAAGCCCGATGGTGCGGACCCCAAAGGCGGGATCACTGGTCGAAGCCAGCACCAGTTCGGCCCGCCCGGCCGCCAGCGCCTCATGGGCGGCGGCGGGTGGCAAGGGTTGAAAGCTGAATTCGGCCAGCACCTTATTGGTCGCCGGATCACTCAGCAGCATTGGTGCGTCAGGAGAGGTCGATGTGGTCAGCGTCAGACCCTGATGCTTGGCAAAGCCCGCAATCAGCCCCGGCACCAGCGCCGCCCCAGCTTCGGGCGCACCGACGATCCGGATCATGGCCTTGGGTGCCGTTAAATCCGGGCAGGCCGGGCCATCACAGATCACGCCTTGGGCATCAATGGTCAAAAGGCCATATGCGCTGTCGATGCGGTAGAACTCACCGTCATAGCCCTGCAAAAGGCCGGAAATCGCCAACGCCCCATCGCGTGAGGTCAAAGTCACATCTTGGGCAAAAGCACGCTGGCAAAGACCCGAAAAGACAAGCGCGGCGAAAACCGCCGCGCGCATCAGGGCTGTCATAAAAATAACCTGATCCGTTAATTCAATGACGCCATATTCAGGTCAAGGAACAGATTCTTCAACACCAGATAATCACCCACGGCATCACATTCCGGCATCGCCAGCGTCAGATCGGTGACAAAGACACTGCCAGCGGTGCTGGTCAGGGTTTCGGCCAAAAGCTCACGCGCGCAGGTCTTGTCGGTGACGGCGGCTTCGATAACCACCTCGGGTTTGGCGGCTGGATCGGTGGGGAAGGTATAAACCTCGGCCAGAAGAGGGTTTTCGGTGTTTGAGTCACCCAGAAGCGACAGAAAACCACCCGTCGCCTGCATCCAGGCGGCTGGGCGATTCGGACTGGCGGCCGAGACATGGCCAGGCTCGCCATAGGCTGCGCCATTTTCAAAGGCATGAATCTGGAACGCGTCATCGGCCTGCCATTGCACGCCAAAACGGCGCAGCGTGGTCACTTCCGGCACGGCGATTGTGCCGCTGGCATCATTGCCATCGGCGAAAGACAGCTCGACCTTCGCATCAACCTCCAGCGCGGGAATGGCGGTGAACAGCGCCCCCGTCGAGGTGGTCTGCGCCGTCACGGCAAGCCCCGCATGGCGCAGCGCAACACGTTGGTTTGGATGGCACGGAGCCAAGAGCGTGATGCCGATCATGGCATTCGCTTCGGTCATCAGGTCGAGAGTAACATCGCAAGCGGCGGCAGGTGCCGGATCAACCGGTTCAGCTGTCTGAAGGCCATGCCCCACGGGTGCCATCAATGCACCCTTGGCCTGCACAGGCTCCTTCGGGGTGACACCAGAAGGATCAGCTGGACCAAGCGCTGCGCTGGTGGTGGCAGGCTTGATGACAGGCAGCATAACAGCCGCTGGAGACGGTGCGGCCACGCTCAAGGCGGCAGGTGCGGCGGCAACAGGCGCAACATCCTCCCGAACCGGAACCCCAAAGACCTGAGCCGTGTCGACCGGAGCCATTTCTGGGCCAGCGGCCAGGGTTTCCACCGTGGCCGGCTTCTTGGCCAGTTCTGCAGAGGCCACAGGTTTGGGTGCAGATGTGGCACCCATGTTCTGAACCAGATGCCCGGCCACCAAGGCCACCGCCAGCACCGCGATCCCGCGGGTTGCCTTGCGTTTGATATCCATTGTCGCCCCCTGCACGCAGTTTCCTTGGTGCACAGTTGCGGACAAACAGGGCATTCCCGTGGCAGCATCTGGGAATGTTTCCGTCAAGGTAAAGATCAGGCGCTGGTTGCAGCGCTTGGCCTTGCGTCAGTTTTTCGTGACAGGGCTGCACGCATGAGAAACGCGATCAAACCCTTGCGCAGTCCCGGCTTGACCCCCTGCGAAACCAAAGTGAACGGATGCGGGTTGAGGTCAGCTTGTCAACAGATTTGCAGTTCCATCTTGTCAGGCCGCATTTGGCGGCTTGGCGGACCGGGATGGCGCGGCGCGAGACCGGAAACAAGACGCATTTCATCTTCTTTGGTCTTGAAGGCCCCCTTATCAATTTGATTGATTGTTAAATCCAAAAGATATTTAAGCTAAATCTAAGAGCGAAGTCGGGTCTCAAAATCGCAAATATCGCGCATTATTTGCTAATACTTTTAAAAAATACAGGCAATATCAGAGTGTTAGGAAAAATTTTGTTGTACAAAAGGCGACCCTCGCCTACACCACCAATGGTAGAAAATATGCAGTAGAAGACCAAGATGTTGACGAGGCTGACCCTCAAAATCTGGCATGACAGACCGAGACTTTCCCCAGTTTTCTGGTTCTGCACGGTGTTTGTATATTTAGTCGCGTCTTTGGCAATCGCCTCGCTCCTCTCGCCTGCATTAGACGAAGTCTTGCTGCGCCAAAACGCGCCAGAGATCATAGCAATAAAACTGAATTACATCCGCTTACCTGGTATTTGTCTTTGCCTTGCCGTATTTCCATTCTTGTTGTGGCGCTCTCGCAGATACGCACTTAACTTCGTTAGCTTCTTCACTGCCGGTGCGGCAGTCATTTATATTGACGACCACATGGTGCTGTATGAGATCATACAGTATCCAAAGCTTCCAATCATCCAACTTGCTTTGTTTTTCCAGCCACTTGCCATCATGGCGTTGGTATGGATGACATTTGAACTGCACTTCAGGGCAAAGAATGGCTACTAAACCCATGAAAAGAAAACTGGATGATGAAGAGTATCAGGCACTCTTGAACGTGTTCAGCGGGCAGGCATCTGGTTTTCGGAAAATGTCTGACCAGATCCTGAAGTTCAAAGTGGCGTTCTACTTTGTGAACATCTACGCCATTTCCATGGTGTTGGTTTATTACATCGTGGCCAACTTTCTATTGGAGCATATCAATCCAGAGTTTGTGCAGCATAGCTATCTAGATCTGCTGGGCAAACGTGCGTTCGTGTTCTTCTGGCTGCTTAGTGCCTTCAACATGGCTTTCTACTTTGGAATTGGCTTTCGGTTCACAGTGGGCGTGTTGCTGCTCTACACCATCAACGCCACGTTCGAGCAATTTCTTGTAATTCATAGTAATTTCGGAATTTTCGAAACCCCCATCTTCTCAGCCTATGCCCTGTCCCGCCCAGTGTTCATGCTGGCACTACTGGGCCTTTTGCTATTCTACAAGAATGAGTAGGTCTCTTTACCACTCGGTCCTAGGCAGATATCGATCGATTGCCTGACGCTTACACCGATGTGTAAGGACTATGAGCCAAGCCATCCGCACTGCCGTCGCCAATGGCGAAACCGTCAAAGGCTTGCCTTCAAGCACAATGAGACCAGAGCCGACACTTACCAAAACCCCCCACCTAAAACACGCCTGATCTACAGGGTTGTTTTGGGTCGCAAGGCTGAATGCCCTAATCCGTCTGAAGCCCAGGCTCAGAGCTTTCCGTGGCAGTGTTTAAAATGCCACGTTAGTTGTTAACCTATTGAAAATACTATATTAAATACCACAAATTCTCTAGCGCCTAACAATATGTTAGACCTAAGTCATTGTTTTAAATCACTTTTTTGGTGTATCGCTTAACTTGACTGATAAGGATCTTATCAAATTCACCGCCAAGCACCGCAAGCTTGAGATTTCTCAGTGTAACCTCCAGTACTTCCTTACCCGCAAGCTCAATCGCATTCTTACCCTTTGCAAGTTCCAAAGGTGTGCTGCCATAGCGCACGGTCAACAGTAGCTGCCCACTAACAGTCTCGATCCACCAGCATTTGATCCGCTTGGGTCGCTCAAACATACGCTCAACACCGTCTTCACCTAAGTTCCATACTGATTTTGTGGGACGATAGTTGGGGTCTGCGGCTAATTTAATTTGCTGTTCGATCTTTTCAGCAAGTTTGTGTCGCCGCAAAGCAGCGGGGTTACGCATTTCTTTGCTGTTATATTCTGATAGGCTAACGCTGGTTAAAAAGTTCATCATATCCTCCATCTCTTCACAAAGCATGTGTTCAATTGGAACATAGAGCAACCTAAAAGATTTAAGATGTAGTGATATCATAATTGGTGATAATTCAATGAAATTCGCACTAAATCGTTGCTTTTTACTAAATATGTAGTAATATGGATCAATTAGAAGGACATAATTATGAGCCAAGTTAATTGGATAAGTTCCAAACAAAAGTGGCACGAACAAGAGTTAGTCAATGAATGGCTGCTTCCCCAAATCAAAGATAATCCCAAAGCCGTCTTCCTGACCCTTAAGTTCCGCCACAAACAAACGGCAACCAAACAGAACGATGACATATCCATCCAACATGCCCAAAGACTGTTACGGATATTTCTTCGTAAGCTGGACATGCATTACTTCAGCCAACGTGCCGTAACCAAGCACCTTGCAGGCGTACCTCGCATGGTGTTTCAGCATATGGGGGCTGGGGGTGACAATGTGCATTACCACATCGTTGCTCTGCCCCATGTTGATCCTGAAGATTTTGTTCGAGTTGCAGAAGAAAAATGGGCTTCGTTGGACACACATGGCTGGATAGACCACAACAATAGTTGGTTCGAAGAGGTTGGTTCAGACTACGAGGAACTGAAAGACGCTACACTTTATGCTGCACGTGAAGTACACAAACTGGGCGCTGAAAACAGCTGGATGATATTTCAAACCATCCCTTACACCCCTTCCATAGAGCAGACGGCTTAGACACTACGTGACAAGACGGTGCGCTTCCTGCGCTACAAGTGTGCTTGCTTTGGGCAGGCATACTGCGTAAGCATGTCAAACTATTATTAATCAAATAATGTTTTATTACTTCAAACTGCGCAAGTATATCTAAATATCATTAATCAAATAATATTATCCAAATTCAAAACATTTAATAAATAGCTTGGTTCAAATACATCAAAGCAGATAGATATCCAAAGTAAAGACTTTTTACTAAATGAATATGAGAAGAAAATGCAAGTGATGCTTGCGAAGCAAGAGGATACTTGCTGCTTGCTGCAAAGCAAGCATAACAATCAAAGATAAATATCTCCATACAAGGAGCTATACATGACATTCATTGAAGAGGTTTACACTGACCTGACCAAACGAACACCAATCAACAC
>JBILYK010000034.1:0-34487 GCA_044377735.1 Paracoccaceae bacterium
AACCCCACCCTACGGATTTACGCGCGTTCCAGCAGGCGCTGCAGTTCAAAGTCGGTCACGACGCGGTCGGTTTCCGAAATCTCCCATTGGGCGTTGTGGTGGTAGTGGTCCACCACATCATCGCCAAAGGCGCGGCGCAGCATGGTTGAGCCTTTCAGAAGGGCCGCCGCATCGCGCAGGTTATGCGGAATTTGGCGGACCCCTTCGGCGTGATACATGTCGCCCTTCATCTCAGGTTCCAGTTCCATCTTCTGCTCTATCCCGTCAAGGCCAGCGGCCAGAAGGGCGGCGCAGACCAGATAGGGGTTCACGTCCGACCCCGGAATGCGGCATTCCACGCGGATTGCCTTGCTGTGCAGACCGCAAACGCGGAAGCCTGCGGTGCGATTATCGGCACTCCACACCGCTTTGGTGGGGGCGAACATGCCGATGGTATAGCGTTTGTAACTGTTGACATAGGGCGCCATGAACACGGTCATTTCGCGCGCACAGGCCAGTTGGCCCGCCATGTAATGCTTCATCAGTTGCGACATGCCATGTTCGTCGGCGGGGTCGTAGAAGGCCGCCTTGCCGTCAAGGGTCCAGAGCGATTGGTGGACATGAGAGGATGAGCCTGCGCGGCGGTGGTCATACTTGGCCATGAAGGTCACCGATTTGCCCTTGGACCAGGCGATTTCCTTCAGGCCGTGTTTGATGATCACATGGTTGTCGGCGGTATCAAGCGCGTCGGAATAGCGGTAGTTGATCTCTTCCTGGCCTGCGTCCGCCTCACCTTTGGAGTTTTCAATCGGGATGCCCGCGCCGTAAAGCCCGTTGCGGGCGGCGCGCATGACGTCTTCTTCCTTGGTGGTCTGGAACAGCTGGTAGTCTTCGTTATAGCCCGAGATCGGTTTCAGATCGCGGCAATTGCTGTCACGCAGTGCCTCGTAGGAGTTTTCAAACAGGTAGAACTCCAACTCGGTCGCCATCATGGGTTCGAACCCCATGGCGCGGGCGCGGGCGACCTGCTTTTTCAGGATGGCGCGGGGGGAATGGGGGACCGGGTCGCCGTGATGATCCAGAAGATCGCCCAGCACAAGCGCGGTGCCCGGCAGCCACGGCATGGGGCGCAGGGTCGTCATGTCGGGTTTCAACACGTAATCGCCATAGCCACCTTCCCAGTTCGACGAGCGGTAGCCCTGAACCGTGTTCATCTCCATGTCGACGGCAAGGATATAGTTGCAGCAATGGGTTTCTTCATGGCCACCGTTCACAAAGAAGGCGGCGTGAAAGCGTTTGCCGACAAGTCGGCCCTGCATGTCGATGCCTGCCACCAGAACGGTGTCAATCTCGCCAGTGGCGACGGCGGCTTTCAGCGCGTCAAAGGTCATATTTCCGGGCATGGTTGCCTCATATTCTCGGGTTTCGGTTTGCCCATAGGGGCGTGTTGGGACGTGGCGCTATCGCGCCCCGCCCCCGCCGAACTCGGGTTTACGGGGCCAGCAATCACAGCCGGAAAGCTTTGAGAGGGTCATCAGCCGCAAGGATTTGTCCTTTGGAAACGGGGGTAGGGTGGGCAATCTGCCCACCCCGGTTTTGATGTCAGCCGTAGCGGTAGGGTGGGCCGGCTTTCTTCATCACTTCGTTATACTGTTTGAAGATCGCCACGACCTTGGCCTTCACCTCGGATTCAGCGGCGATTTCATCCCAGAAGGCAACGGCGGCATCTTCGACGGTTTTCCATTCCTCATCGGGGATGGTGGTCAGTTGCAGTTTGCCGCCGTTTAGACGCAGATCGGCCTCACCGGCCCAATACCAGTGTTGGCGGTGATAGTGCGACTGTTCAAAGCAGGTGGCGAGCATTTCCTGCAGATGCGGCGGCAGCGCGTTCCATCGGTCCATATTGGCGAAGAAGTGGCCAATCCACGCGCCCGAGATGTTGTTCGTGAGGAAGTAGTTGGTCACGTTCGACCAGCCCACGGTGTAGACCTCGGTGATGCCCGACCATGCGATGCCGTCAAGCTCGCCCGTCTGCATGGCAACTTCGATGTCTTCCCACGGCAGGGTGACCGGAACAACGCCGAACTGGGTCAGGAAGCGGCCTGCAGTCGGGAAGGTAAACACGCGCTTGCCCTGCAGATCGGCCAAGGAATTGATCGGGTCTTTGGTGGCAAAATGGCAAGGGTCCCATGCGCCCGCCGAGATATGCTTGACCCCGACCTTGGCATATTCCTCTTCCCAGATCGCCTTGAGCCCGTATTTGGTAAACAGCGCGGGCACATCCAGCGAATAGCGCAAGCCCAGCGGAAAATAGCCACCGAATACGGTGACTTCGGTAGGCGAGGCCATGGAGTCGTCATCGGACTGCACGCAGTCGATTGTGCCGTTTTGCATGGCTTGGAACAACTCGCCCGTGGGAACCAGCTGATCGGCGTAGGAAAGCTCAATCTCCATCTGATCGACGGCCATGCGGTTGAATGCGTCAACGGCCGGTTTCACCACCTGCTCGCCCAAAGCGGCACCGGCATAGGTCTGCATGCGCCATTTGATGACCTCTTGCGCGCGCACCACTGTGGGCGCAGCCAGGGCAGCAGCAGCACCGGCAAGGGCGCCTTTGGTCAGGAAGGAACGTCTGGTTGTCATCGGGTAACCTCCTTGGTTGATTTGGGTGATCCGGGTTTTTACGGATTTTTCTTTAGTCAGGATAGATGGTGTTGGGCAGCCAAAGCGCCAAGTCCGGCACCGCCATGATCAGCGCCAAGGTGGCGACCATGACCAAAACGAAGGGGGTGACGGATTTGTAGATGTCGCCCATGGTAATTTCCGGCGGGGCAAAAGCGCGCATCAGGAACAGGTTATAGCCAAAGGGCGGGGTCAGATAGGCAATCTGGCACGTCATGGTGTACAGCACACCATACCAGATCAGCACCTGATCGGGCGGGATACCCAGGTCCAGCCGGGCGACGAGCGGCACATAAAGCGGGGCCACGATCACCAGCATCGCGGTATCGTCCAAAAACATACCCATGATCAGGAACGACAGCTGCATCAGGATCAGGATGGTCCACGGGCCGAAGCCAAGGCGTTCGGTGAAGAGCTGATCAATCGCCTTGACCGCGCCCAGCCCGTCAAACACCGCGCCAAAGGCCAAGGCGGCCAGGATCACCCACATGAACATGCAAGAAATGCCCAGCGTGTTGCGGGTGGCGGTTTCGAAAACATTCCAGTTGAAGCGGCCCTTCAACACGGCAGCGGCAACCGTGGTGACCACGCCAATGACCGAGCTTTCAACAAGGCTGGTCCAGCCATTGATGAACGGCACCATCATCGAGGCAAAGATCGCAAAGGGCAAAAGTCCAGCTTTCAGAGTGGACATCTTCTCGGCCCAAGTGATCTGGGCGCGTTCCTCGGCGGAAAGGGCCGGGGCCAGATGGGGCTGAAGCGTGCCGCGAATGGCGATGTAGGCGATGAAGAAAGCGGCCATCAACAGCCCCGGCACCACACCGGCCAGCCACAGCTCGGACACTGGGGCGCGGGCAATCATGGCGTAAAGCACCAAGACCACCGAGGGCGGGATCAGAATACCCAGCGACGATCCGGCCTGAATCGTGCCGGTGACCATTTGCTTGTCATAACCGCGGCGCAACAACTCGGGCAGGGCGATTGTCGATCCAATGGCCATGCCCGCGACCGACAGCCCGTTCATGGCCGAAATCAGCACCATCAAAAGGATGGTTCCAATCGCCAACCCGCCGGGGATGCGGCCAAACCAGACGTGGAACATGCGGTACAGGTCGTCAGCCAGACGGCTCTCGCTCATCACATAGCCCATGTAGACGAACATCGGCAGCGACAAGAGTGGATACCACTTCATCAGCTTCATCGCTGCTGAAAAGCCCATGGTATGCCCGCCCGTGCCCCACAGCGCGATCGAGGCCACCACGGCGACAAAGCCGATCAGCCCGAACACCCGCTGCCCCGTCATCATCATGAGGAGCATGGTCGAAAACATCAAAAGCGCGATAAGTTCCTGCGGCATTTACAGATGCACCCCCCGCAGCGTGGCAATATCGCGGATCAGCGCTGACAGCGCCTGCAACAGCATCAGTGTAAAGCCCAGCAGCATCACAAGTTTGATCGGCCACATATAAGGTCGCCATGCCGTGGCGCTGCGCTCAAGCCGCCCGATTTCTGGCAAGATACCCTCGCCCCAGCGCAGGCCCAGCGAATAGCCAAAGCTCTCCGCCGCACCCCAGATCAGGATGGCAAGGTAGAAGATCAGCGCAAAGACGGTAAATCCGTCCCAAGCTGCGCGGGTGCGCGGTGACTGCTTGGCATAAAAGAGGTCCATCCGCACATGGGCGCCCATCTGCATCGCATAAGGCCCGCCCAAAACGTAATAGGCCACCATGACAAACTGCGCCATCTCCAGCGTCCAAAGCGAGGGGTTGAAGAATGTCTTGGAGATCGACGACCACATCAAGACCGCCATCAGCGCAAACAAGAGATACATGGCAAAACGCCCGACACCGTAATTCATCCGGTCAACCAGCCGGACAAAACCGATCAGCGGTTGGGGGAAACTTGTGGCGGTCATTCGGCAGGCTCCTCGGCCTGCAAAGCGGCGGCAAGGACGGGGGCGAGGCGGTCAGCCATGGCGGCCTCGGCCTGCGGGTTTGCGATCAGATCATTGCGAATTTCCAGCATGACGTTTTGCAACCCGTAGGGCGTGGCATGCAGGCGCAGGGTGTGGGTGACGTCATCGGCGGCGGAATAGGGTTCATTGACCTGTGCGTTGAGCCCGGTCTGTGGGCTCGCGGCAAGGATCGAGAGCGCCAAGGTGGGGTCAGCATCATGGATGATGCCAAACTCCACCGCGCGGGGGCGGCTATGGTAGATGGGCGTAAAGGAATGGATCGTCACCACCACCGGGGGGCGACCCTGCGCGATACGTGCCGCGATCAGATTGTGCAGGCCGTTGGCCCAAGGCAGATAGACTGCTTGGGTGCGCGACAAACGCTCGGCCACGGAAATGACGGCATTGCCCGGGATGTCATGCACCTCAGAGCGGGCGGGCATGGCGCCGGGCATATCCGGCGCACGGTTGCAGTCATAGACCAACCGGCTGACGGGGGCGTGGATCAGCGTGGCATCCAGCCGCTGCGCAAGCCCACGCGCAAGGCCAAGCGCGCCGGGGTCCCAAGCGATATGGGCATGGGTCTGGTCTTGCGTGAGGCCAAGACTGCCCCAAGGCGCAGGCAGGGCATTGGAGGCATGTTCGCACACCAAAAGGACCGGGCTTTGCCCAGTTTCATTTTCTATCACTGGCAGGAACGGGCCTGCCTTGTCTGATCTGACCTCTGCCCGCATTGTTGCGAGTCATCTCCATGTGATGACCAAAAGCGTCCTTCACGCCGACCCCATCTGTCAAGAATGTTTCTTTTGAAAATTCCCTGTTACAATCGTTACAGAATGCGCATTCCAGCTGGGAGACCTTTATGCCGCTGACTGCACCGATGGACGAAGACCTGCGTCTTGCTTTGCCCGACCTGACCCGGGCCGAGCGGCAATTGGCCAGTCATATCCTGGCGCATTATCCGGTGGCGGCCCTTGGCTCGATCACCGCCTTGGCCAAAGCGGGTGGGGTGTCATCACCCACGGTGGTGCGGCTGGTTCAAAAGCTGGGATACAAGGGATATTCCGATTTTCAGCGCGCACTTCGGGGGCAGGTGGAGGCGATGCTTGTCTCTCCATTGGTCAAGCAATCAAGGGCGGCGGGCGCGCTAGAGGGCCATATGCTGACCCGATTTGCCGAGGCGGTGGCCGAGAATCTGCAAGCCACGCTGGCGCAGATTGATCCGGGCGAGTTTGATGCGGCGGCGGCGCTTTTGGCCGATCCATCGCGGCGCATCTTTGCGATGGGCGGGCGCATCACCCATGCGATTGCCGATTATTTCGTCACCTTGATGAAGGTGATCCGGCCCGAGGTTATCTTGATGTCGGACATGTCAAACGCCTGGCCGCCTGCGCTGTTGGATATGAAGCGGGGCGATGTGCTGTTGGTGTTCGATATCCGGCGCTATGAAAACGCGGTGCTGCAGGTGGCTGAAGTGGCGCGCGAACAGGGGGCAGAGATCGTGCTGATCACCGATCGTTGGGTGTCACCGGCTGCTGCCCATGCGCGCCATGTGCTGCCGTGCCATATCGAGGCGCCCTCGGCTTGGGATAGCAACGCCACGCTTTTGGTGCTGGTCGAGACGCTTTTGGCGGCGGTGCAGGAGCTGACATGGGAGGTGACCGAGGCCCGGATGAAGCGGTTGGAGGAGTTGTACACCCGCACACGCCTGTTCCGGCGCTATCGCTGAGGTGCTGTGCCCTTGGCAAACCCCGGGGGGACGTCGCGTCCCCCCGGCCCCCCTGCGGAGTATTTCGGCCAAGATGAAACATCAGCCCTGCGAGGCGGTGGCCTGACGACGGGCTCCCATCACGGCATTGCCCATGACGGCGGCCAGCACCATGGCGCCGCCCAGTAGGGTGGCGCTGGAGGCTGTTTCCCCAAGGAGAAGCCAGACCCAGAGCGGTGCGAGGATGTTTTCGATCGAGGAGATCAGGGTGAGTTCGGCGGTTGGCAGCGCCTTGGAGCCGTAGGTGTAAAGCATCATGCCGCCGGTCAGCACCACCGCACCAAGCGCCATGGAGACGGCGATGTCATGGGGGTTGGCGGCGACGGTCTGGCCGAGCAGAGGGGCAAGGCCGAAGGCTGCGATCATCGACAGCATGCCACCCATCAGCACAATGGGCAGGCTGTCCTCGACATGGCCCCAGCGCAGCGAGACCGAGAACACCGCAAAGCCCGCCGCCGAAATCAGCGCGGCGATATTGCCGTCCATTCGTCCGCCTTCAATACCGCCGCCGATCATCACAAAAATACCCGCCCCGGCCAGGCCCATGGCGGCCCAAGTGATCATCGGCACGCGTTCGCCCAAGGCGAGCCAGCCGAGAAGGGCTGCGAAGAAGGGGGCGGCAGAGAAGAGAAAAACCGCATTGGCCACGGTGGTGGCTTGCAGCGCGTAAAGGGCGCCCGCATAGGCTGCGACGAGCCCCACGGCACCGACAAGGCCCGGCAGGCCCATGGCGCGCATGCTGGCCAGCACGCGCCCGCCCGTGCGCCAATGCAAGAAAGCCCAAAGCACTGGCAAAAGCCCGGCCGAGCGCCAGAACATCACCGAAGCGGCTCCGGCCTCTTCGATTTGACGCACGACAAGGCCGATGGTGGACCACAAGATCCCCGCGCCCAAGACCAGCATCACGCCTTTGCCATATGTCATCGGTCTCTCCCTTTGCAGTAAAAGGTGGCGGATGGATCAAGGGGTCTGTTCTGATTGCGACCTTACAGGGCGGGGATGGGGCGGGGGCTGAGATGTTCGCCCGCCGCAAGCAGCAGGTCTTCGCGGAACTGGTCGGCGATGAGTTGGACGCCCACGGGGGCCGTACCATGGCGACCGGTGGTGACGGTCAGCCCCGGCAGGCCCATGAAGGGCGTGGCGATCAACGGCATCTGGGCCTGCAGGACGGCGTCGAAATCGGCCTCGGATGCCACATCACGGTGATTGGCGAAGGGCAACTCGCCCGAAACGGGGCAAAGGACCAAGGGCCAGTCGACAAGGAACGACCGCCAGAGCCGGGTGAGGCGCGCGCGCGATTTGAGCGTCTCCATCAGACCGTGCAGGTTGATCTCGGGACAGTGGCGCGTCATTTGGGCATAGACGAAGTTGGCGTCGGGGTCGTTTTCGGCGTGGAGTCCGGCAAGATTGGAATGACGGAACTCGGCCATCCAGAGGCGCAGTTGCAGCGTCATCGCCTCGGCCCATGGCGGGGTGGCGACGGGTTCAACCTGATAACCCGCCCCGCGCAGGGTCTCGGCAGCGGCGCGCAGCGCGGCGCGGACCGGCTCGGCCACGGGCATGCCGTCGGGGGCCTCGACATAGGCCACGCGTCTGGCGGCGGGAGGGCCTTGCAGCGGCATCTGTTGGCACCACGGATCGCGCGGGTCTGGGGCGGCCATGGCGCCAAGTGCCAGAGCCAGATCGGGGATCGAGCGGGCGAGGGGGCCGGAGACAGCCATGAGTTGCCCGCCGATCAGCCGGTCACCGCCCGAGGGGTTGAAGCCCGGCACGCGGCCCAAGGAAGGGCGCAGCCCATGCACGCCGCAGGCGTAGGCGGGGTAGCGGACGGACCCTGCGATATCGGTGCCATGCGCGATAGCACCCATGCCGGTGGCCACGGCTGACCCCGCGCCGCCAGAGGACCCGCCGGGGGTGAGCGTCGCGTCGTGGGGGTTTTTCGTGGCCCCGTGCAGGCCGTTGCGGGTGAACCAGCGCAGCGAAAAGGCGGGGGTGTTGGTGCGGCCCACAATCACCGCCCCGGCCCGGCGCAGGTTTGCGACGACCGGGTTATCTTCTGCTGCTATCAGGTCTTTTTGGCTGACAAGGCCGTTGGTCGTGGCATGGTCGGTCTGGTCGACATTGACCTTGATGGTCATTGGCACACCGGCAAGGGGGCCGGGGGGCTCGCCACGGCGCAAGGCCGCATCGATGGCATCGGCGGCGGCCAACGCCTCATCGGGCATGTGCTGCACAATGGCGTTCAACGCTGGGTTCTGCGCGTCGATCCGGGACAGGGTGGCGGTTGTCACCTCGCGCGCGGACACGTCGCGCCGGGCGATGAGGGCGGCGATGTCGCAGGCGTTGAGGGTGGCGAGGTCGATCATGTCAGTACCCCCGCGTGCGGTCAACAAGGTTAAGGTAAGGTTCACCCGCCTCGCCGCGCCGGATGTTTTCGGCGATGACCTCAGACGAGGTGTCGGGGCGGGTGTCGGCGGCGATATGGGGGGTGACGGTGACGCGGGGGTGCGCCCAGAAAGCATGATCCTGCGGCAGGGGCTCCACCCGGAACACATCCAGCGTGGCGTGGCCGATCTGGCCACTGTCGAGGGCGACCAAAAGCGCCTGATCGTCAATCAGCGCGCCGCGACCGGGGTTCAGGACCACAGCGCCGGGTTTGGTCCAGCCAAGGGTTTCGGCGTTGAGGGTGTTTTCGGTGTCGGGCGTGCGCGGCAGAAGGGTAACAATGAGATCGGCCCCCTGAAGGGCGGCCTTCAAACCGTCGCGGCCGTAGTGGGTGACAAGGCCAGGCAGGGATTTTGGGGCGCGCGACCAGCCTTCGACATGGAAGTGCAAGGCTTGCAAGGCACGGGCGCAGGCCTCGCCCAAGGCACCGATGCCCAGCATGGCGACTTTGCGGTCGCGCGCCAAGGGTGGGCAATCGGGGTTCCAGATGCGGTTCGGGTTGGCGATGTAGCTGTCCAGCCCGAGGTGGTGGCGCAAGGCATGGCCCATGACCCATTCCACCATGCCCATGGTCAGCGCAGGGTCGACCATACGGCACAAGGGCTGGGTCAGCGTGGCATTGCCCACGATGCGTTCAACCCCGGCCCACAGGCTTAGCACCGCCTTGCAGCGGGTGTAGGGTGTGAAATCCTGCAAAGGGGCAGAAGGTGCGTAGACGATGTAATCCACCGTTTCGGGGGCGGCCTCTTGCGCCAGTCTTGCAATGATGCCCGCCTTGGCCAGCGCGGCTTCCAAGGGCGCGCGATAGCGGTCCCAGTTGTCAGGGCCGGCGGCCATGAGGATGGAGAGGGGGGCGTTCGTCATGGTGGGCTCCTGCGTGGGCTCCGGCGCTGTGGCGCAAGAATGCCGGGGGGGCGGGTAAAGGCAAGGCGGAAAATCGTCGTGCGGAAGACGCAAAACAGATGGCTTGTGTTTTCCAACCAGATCGTATTGGGCATCGCGTGGACATCGGTGAGGTTGTCCTAGTCGGTCGCAGTGTTCGGTGCAGTGTTGGCCAAAAAAGCTGCTGCCAGAGCCGCCCATCCCGTTCAAAGTACTGACAACCGCATTGCCGCTGTGGGTCGCCTACCTTAACCTGTGCACAATCGCGCTTTGTACCAGACCAAAGGCCAGCATGATGACCAGCGTGGCCGATCCGCCATAGCTGAGCAGCGGCAAGGGGACCCCGACGACCGGGGCCATGCCCATCACCATGGCAAGGTTGATCGCCAGATACACAAAGAAGTTCACCGCCACGCCGATGATGATCAGCTGGCTGAACCGGTCGCGGTTTTGGATGGCGGCGACGATCAGGAAGATCATGATCAGCGCATAAAGTACCAAGAGCGAGAAAGCCCCGATAAAGCCAAATTCCTCGGCCAAGGTGGTGAAGATAAAGTCGGTGTGCTTTTCGGGCAGGAAGTTCAACCGGCTTTGGGTGCCTTGCATAAAGCCTTTGCCCGCCCAGCCGCCGGATCCCAGCGCGATCTTTGCTTGAATGATATTGTACCCCGCCCCCAAAGGGTCTGCCGAGGGGTTCAGGAAGGTGTCGATCCGGGTGTATTGATAATTGTGCAACAACTGCCAAGGCGTGCCACGCGTCAAGAACACCGCCGCCACCGCCGCGCCCCCCAGCGCCAATACACCGCCGAAATACCACAGACTGACGCCAGCGGCGAACATCACTGCAGCACCCACCACCAAAAGCATGATCGAGGTGCCAAGGTTGGGCTGCATCAGCACAAGGATGGTCGGCGCCAAGATCAGCGCCACCGGGATCAGCACCCAAAGCGGGCGCGAGATCTTCTTGTCATCCAACATATCGTAGTAGCTGGCCAAGGCCATGACCAGCGTCACCTTCATCAACTCGGACGGTTGCAGCCGCATGAAACCAAGGTCGATCCAGCGCTGCGCGCCCATGCCGACGGCCCCGAAAAACTCGACCGCCAAAAGCAGCAGCATCGACACGCCATAGGCAAAGCCCGACATCGAGCGCCAGAACCAGATGGGGATGAAGGCAACGATGAACATCACCACAAGGCCCAGCACATAGCGCTTCATCTGCGGCTCGGCCCAGATTTCCATCCGGCCACCAGAGATGGAGTAAAGCATCAGCCAGCCGATGGCGGCCACTGCCGTGACCACCAGCACCAGCGCCCAATTCAGGGCCAGCACCTTGGCAAGGCCAGAGGGCGCAGTCTTGACGCGGTATTCCAGAAAGCTCATGCGCGCTGGCCCCCGTCAGGTTTCAGAGGGGCCGGGATAGCGGCCGTCCGCATCACGCAACACAAGCGTGCTCAGCAGGCTGTCCATCCGTGCGCGCTGATCGGCCGGGTAGGCGTCGAGCGGCGGCACGGCCCCATAGAGCGTGCGCAGCAGCGTATCGCGGGCGATAGGGGCGGCTGCGGTTGATCCGCCACCGCCATGTTCGACCACCACCGAGACCGCATAGCGCGGGTTGTCATAGGGGGCATAGCCGACAAACAGCGCGTGGTCGCGGCGGTTCCACGGCAGTTGGTCGTTCGCAATCACGCCGCTGGCGCGTTCGGCGGCCGAGATATTGCGCACCTGTGCGGTGCCGGTCTTGCCTGCCATACGCATGTCCTCGGCCACGATGCGTGAAGAGCGCGCGGTGCCGGATTTGTCGTTCATGACCGCATCCATCCCGCCCAAAACCGCCGTCAGGTTCGAGGTTGACAGACCCAAGGGCTCGGCAGGCTCGACAGGGATTTCGCGGCCTTCGATGGCGCGGACGAGACGCGGGTTCACCGCGCGTCCCGTGGCAAGCCGCGCGGTCATCACCGCCAGTTGCAGTGGAGAGCTGAGCACATAGCCCTGACCGATCGAGGCGTTGACCGTGTCACCGATGCGCCATTCGGCCTGATGGCGTTCCATCTTCCAAGCCTTGTCGGGGATGTTGCCTTCGGCGATGGCCGACATCGGCAGATCATGACGCATCCCAAGGCCCAACCGGCGGCCCATCTCGGCGATCTTGTCGATGCCGACCTTGAGGGCCACTTCATAATAATAGACGTCGCAGCTTTCTGACAGGCTGCGTTCAAGATCCACCGTGCCATGGCCGCCGTGCCGCCAGCAGTGGAATTTGCGGCCCCCGGATTCCAGATATCCGGGGCAGCCGAAGGTGGTTTCAGGGGTGATCACCCCGTCTTCCAAGGCAGCCAGCGCGGTCACCATTTTGAAGGTCGACCCCGGCGGATAGGCGCCTTGCACCGCTTTGTTGGCCATGGGGCGGTGGTCATGGTCCATCAAATAGCGGAAATTGGTGCTGGAAATGCCGCGCACAAAGAGGTTGGGATCAAACGAGGGCGAAGAGACCGCGGCGATGATATCGCCGTTGGTCACATCCATCACCACGCAAGAGGCGCTTTCCTCTCCAAGACGGGCCTGAACAAAGTTCTGAACCCCGGCATCAATGGTCAGATGCACATCACTGCCCGTATCGCCCTCGACCCGGTCCAACTCGCGCATCACACGGCCGATGTGGTTGACCTCGATCCGCTTGGTGCCCGCGGTGCCGCGCAGCGTGTCTTCCAGCCAGCGTTCAACCCCGATCTTGCCGATTTGAAACTTAGGGATCTGCAGCACCGGGTCGGGGTTTTCGAGACCTTCAAGATCTTTTTCCGACACTGGCCCGACATAGCCCAAGACATGGGCGAAATCGGCGTCGCGCGGGTAGATCCGCGACATGCCGGTTTCGGGCATGACACCGGGAAGGGCAGGCGCGTTGAGGGCGACGCGGGAAAACTCTTCCCAGTCCAGCCGGTCCTTGACAGTGATCGGCACGAACGAGCTGTTCTTTTTCAGCGCCTCGAGCGCGTCGTCGATGTCGGCGCGGGTCATCGGGATGACATGGCTCAGACGGTTCAGCACCGCCTCGACGTCACCGGCATCTTCGCGGGTCATCACGACGCGGTAATTCTGCTCGTTCTCGGCAAGAACCTTGCCGTTACGGTCATGAATCACGCCGCGTGTGGGCGGCAAAAGCCGGATCGAGATGCGGTTTTCTTCTGCCAAAAGGCGAAACTGGTCGGCCTGCTTGACGCCAAGATAGTGCATGCGGGCCCCGAGGGCTGCAAACATCGCGGCCATGCCGCCGCTGAGCAAAAGCGCACGACGGGTGACGCGGCGGGCATTGGCCTCATTGTCACGCGCGACCCGTTTCACAGCCGTCTCCCATATGCGTCAACTTCGCCCATGGCGGGTTTGTACAGGTGCAGGACCACGCGGGAAAGAAAGACCACCAAAGGGTAACACAAGATTGACCAGATCACCTGCACCAGCGCAAAGCCAAAGGGCGGCTGCGGCAAGAGAACCAGGCCAAAGCCGATGCGATAGAGGATCAGCATCGCCACCATCAGGGCCGAAACCAAGAGCCATTCGACACCAAAGTTCAATTCACGCGTCAGCGCCACGCGGCTGCGGATGAACTCGGAGGCGATGACGACCAGCGCCGTCCACAGACCGGGTGGGCGCAAAAGCAAGATGTCCTCGGTCAACACAATGGCGGCAATCAGCACGGTCGGCAGATAATCCGGGCGCCGCATGGTCCAGGCAAAGATGATGCACAGCAAAAGATCGGGGCCGGGCATATGGGCAAGCCAGTCCATCGCGCCGCACCAGACCGCATCGGGCGTGCAGCTTTTGGCGGGGGCGGTGCCCATGGGCAAGAGGCGGAAGAACAAGAACACCAGCGCCAAGGCGACGAACAGCACCCGGTGCAGCCAGACGTCGCGGTTGGCAGGATCAATCATCGCCGCCTCCGGGCGCCGGGGCATTGGCCCTGGGGCGCAGTTTGGGCGGGGCAGGCGGGCCCTGCACCTCGGCCGGGTTAGGTGCGAGAAGTGCGCCTTGATCGGTGATCGCCTCAAGCGCATGGCTGCGCAGGACGCGCAGGAACTCGAGCCGCTGGTAATCGGCTGCGAGCGCCACGCGCAACCGCTTGTCGGTGCCAAGCACCACTGAGCCGACGAAAAGCCCCGCCGGGAACACCCCACCATCGCCCGAGGAAACCACCTGATCGCCGGGGCGGACTTCGGTCGGGTCCTCAAGGAAATCAAGCGGCGGCAGATCGCCATTGTCGCCCGACAGGATTGCGCGCTGGCCCGAGGGTTGCACCACCACCGGCACGCGGCTGTTGCTGTCGGTCAGAAGGATGACGCGGCTGGTCTTGTCACCTACGCCCGAGATGCGGCCCACAAGCCCCAGGCCGTCCATCGTGGCCCAGCCGTCGATGATGCCGTCGCGCGCGCCGACGTTCAACAGCACCGATTGGCGAAAGGGGCTGCCACTGTCGGCCAGCACGACGCCGGTGACATGGGTCAGGCGCGGATCCAGCCGCACCTGATTAAGGTCCAACAGGCGGGCATTCTTTTGCTCCAGCTGAAGCGCAGCCTCTTTCCATTGCTTCATCTGCTTCAGCTCTTCTCGCAGCTGCTGGTTTTGGGCCAAAAGCCGTTGATAGGACTGAAAGTTGTCCATGACATCGGCGGCCCAAGTGACCGGGGCCATGGCCCATTGCATGGAGGGCACGAAGCGGTCGATCAGGGCGGCGCGGAAACGTTCGACCCGCGGGCTGTCAATGCGCCAAAGGGCGAAGATGCCGATCAGCGCCAGAACCAGAATGCCAACCAACACCCGGCGCAGCGGACGGCGGAACTCTTCTGGATCGGTCGCTTTGCGGGCCATGGGTGCCTGATCTGATGCGGGATCTTCGCGGAAGCCGCCGGGGGTTTTGCACCCCCGGACCCCCGCAGAGTATTTAGGCCAAGATGAAACACAAATTAAATCAAGTTATGCGGGTGGCCGGTCTGGTGGATGCGGAGGTTGGGGCATCAGCTGTCGTAGTCGATGACGTGTCTGAGTTGCTTTTCATATTCCAGCGCCTTGCCGGTGCCGAGGGCGACGCAGTTCAACGGCTCATTGGCGACCGAGATCGACAGGCCGGTCTGTTCGCGCAACGACAGATCAAGGTCGCCCAAAAGCGCGCCACCACCCGTGAGCATCACGCCGCGGTCGACAATGTCGGCGGCGAGATCAGGGGGCGTGGTTTCCAAAGCCTGCATCACCGCGTCGCAGATCTGCTGCACGGGTTCCGAAAGCGCCTCGGCAACTTGGGCTTGGTTGATTTCGGTTTCCTTGGGCACACCGTTCAACAGGTCACGGCCCCGGATGGTCATCGACAACCCGCGCCCGTCGTCAGGCATGCGGGCGGTGCCGATGGAGGTCTTGATCCGCTCAGCTGTGGATTCGCCGATCAAGAGGTTCTGGTGGCGGCGCAGGTAGGAGATGATGGCCTCGTCCATGCGGTCACCGCCGACGCGGACCGAGCGGGCGTAGACGATGTCACCCAAAGAGAGCACGGCGACTTCGGTGGTGCCGCCGCCGATGTCGACGACCATATTGCCGGTGGGATCGGTGATGGGCATGCCGGCACCGATCGCCGCAGCGATCGGTTCAGCGATGAGGCCCGCGCGGCGGGCACCCGCTGACAGAACCGACTGGCGAATGGCGCGCTTTTCAACAGGGGTGGCGCCATGTGGCACGCAGACGATGATCTTGGGTTTGGCAAAGGTGGTGCGTTTATGGACCTTGCGGATGAAGTGCTTGATCATCTGTTCGGCGCTGTCGAAATCGGCGATCACCCCGTCGCGCATCGGACGGATCGCCTCGATCGTGCCAGGTGTGCGGCCAAGCATCAGCTTGGCGTCCTCGCCCACCGCCAAAACCTGCTTTTTGCCGTCCTTGACGTGGTAGGCCACCACCGAGGGTTCGTTCAGCACGATCCCCTTGCCGCGCATGTAGACGAGCGTGTTGGCCGTGCCGAGGTCGATGGCCATGTCGGACGAAAAGAGGCCGTTGAAAAGTGACATGCAGGTCTGGTCCTTGATCCACGAACAAAACTGTACCCGCGACTCATGCTCACAAGGCAGGCGCTTTGGTATAGGCTTTGGGCGGCAGAAGGAAAAGGCCCAAGAGGCCGGGCGGCGCTAATCCGCCCGGAATTTCGGCGCTTTCACAAAACGAACATTAGGCCCCAAAGAGACCCAGTATTCAGGATCGATCCTTGTAGTTTACCGACTTCACATCGCTGTCAGGGGCCGATTTGGTACGCCGAACGATCAGCTTGTTCAAGGCATTGATATAGGCCTTGGTCGACGCCACGATCGTATCGGTATCAGCCGAAGAGCCAGTGACGATGCGCCCTTCCTCTTGCAGGCGGACCGAGACGGTGGCCTGCGCGTCGGTACCTTCGGTCACGGCATGGACCTGATAGACCTCAAGCTGGGCCTTGTGGGGGAAGAGCATTTTCACACACATAAAGGCCGCATCGACCGGGCCGTCACCTGTGGCGTCGATGTGGTGATCAACCCCGTCAATGGTCAAAACCATGTCGGCCTCTTGCGGCCCCTCGGTGCCGCAGACGACCCGCAGCTTTTTCAGCTGCAGGAATTCATGGGCATCATTGGTCTGCTCGTCGGCCACCAGCGCGATGAGGTCGTCGTCATAGACCTCTTTCTTGCGGTCCGCCAAGGCCTTGAAGCGCACGAACACATCGTTGAGCTGGTTGTCGGCCAGTTCATAGCCAAGTTCTTTCAGCTTGGCGCGCAAGGCTGCGCGTCCCGAATGCTTTCCCATGGCGATGTTCTTGGCGGTAAGGCCAATATCGGCGGGTTTCATGATTTCGAAGGTTTCGACGTTTTTCAGCACGCCATCCTGATGAATACCGCTTTCGTGCAAGAAAGCGTTCTTGCCGACGATGGCCTTGTTGAACTGTACCAGAAAGCCGGACACCGACGACACCCGACGCGACAGGTTCATGATCTTGGTCGTGTCAATACCGGTGCGGTAGGGCATGATGTCATTGCGAACCTTCATCGCCATGACAACCTCTTCCAAGGCGGTGTTGCCTGCGCGCTCGCCCAAACCGTTGATCGTGCATTCGATCTGGCGCGCACCTGCATCGACTGCGGCCAAAGCGTTGGCGGTCGCCATGCCAAGGTCATTGTGGCAATGGGTGGCAAAGATCACCTTGTCGGCATCCGGCACGCGGTTGAGCAACATCGCGATCAGATCGGCACTTTCGCGCGGCGCAGTATAGCCCACAGTGTCCGGGATGTTGATCGTGGTGGCCCCCGCCTTTATGGCGATCTCGACCACGCGGCACAGATAATCATGCTCGGTCCGCGTCGCATCCATCGCCGACCATTGCACGTTGTCGCACAGGTCGCGCGCATGGGTCACGGTATCATGGATGCGCTCGGCCATCTCATCCATCGTCAGGTTCGGGATGGCGCGGTGCAGGGGCGAGGTGCCGATAAAGGTATGGATCCGCGGCGAGGCGGCATGTTTCACCGCCTCCCAGCAGCGGTCAATGTCCTTGAAGTTTGCCCGGCTCAGCCCGCAGATGGTCGAGTTTTTCGACCGCTTGGCAATCTCGGACACCGCGGCGAAATCGCCTTCCGAGGCGATGGGGAACCCCGCCTCGATCACATCAACGCCCATTTCATCCAGAAGGCTGGCGATCTCCAGCTTTTCCTCATGGGTCATGGTGGCGCCGGGGGATTGTTCCCCATCGCGCAGCGTGGTGTCAAAAATTATAACGCGGGGTTGGGCGGGTTTGGTCATGTCGCGATATCCTGTGATCTTAGCTGGGCCTGTCTGTGGGCGCTGGTCACCTCCGAGCGGTCGCGCCCTTCGGCACGCTCAGAGGCAGCTAAGGCGAAGCAGGCCGCCAGGCAAAGGCCGGGGCAAAACGCGGAACCTGGCCGACGAGGCGGGCCTATCCGTGCCGCAAAGGGTGCGCATCCGTGCCATAAGGGCAGACTATACAAGGCCAGACCTGGAAGGGAAGGGGGTGGGCATAAAAAATGCCACGCCCTTGATTTGCGCCTTGTGAAATACTCCCGCCGGAGGCCCCGGCCCGCCCCAAGCGGCCCGGTTTTCGCATGAACCCGTCGCGAAGAGCGGGCGTCAGCCCGACGATGAGCGCCTCTTGCCCTTGACTTCACGCGCAGGCCCATGTGTATCGGCTGCAAACCAGTTCCAGCCTCCGCAAAGGGGAAGATGATGCACGCCTATCGCAGCCATACCTGCGCCGCCCTGAACACCGCCCATGTGGGCCATGAGGTCCGCCTGTCGGGCTGGGTCCACCGGGTGCGCGACCATGGGGGCGTGTTGTTCATCGACCTGCGCGACCATTATGGCATCACACAGGTGCTGGCCGACAGCGACAGTCCGGCCTTCAAGGACATCGAAAAGGTTCGCGCCGAATGGGTCATTTGCATTGATGGCCGCGTGAAGGCGCGCGATGCGTCGCTGGTGAACGCCAAGATCGCCACGGGTGAGATTGAGGTTTACGCCACCGGCCTGACCGTGCTTTCGGCCGTTGAGGGCGAATTGCCGATGCCGGTCTTTGGCGATGTCGACTACCCCGAAGAAACCCGCCTGACCTACCGCTTCCTGGATCTGCGCCGCGACAAGCTGCATCAGAACATGATGCTGCGCTCAAACGTTGTGCGGTCTATCCGCAACCGGATGTGGGATCAGGGCTTCAATGAATTCCAAACTCCGATCATCACCGCCTCCAGCCCCGAAGGTGCGCGTGACTTCCTCGTGCCCAGCCGCCTGCATCCGGGCAAGTTCTATGCCCTGCCGCAGGCACCCCAGCAGTTCAAGCAGCTGATCATGGTGTCGGGCTTTGACCGCTATTTCCAGATCGCGCCCTGCTTCCGCGATGAGGACCCGCGCGCTGACCGTTCGCCCACTGATTTCTATCAGTTGGACATCGAGATGTCCTTTGTCACCCAAGACGACGTGTTTGCCGCCGTGCAGCCGGTCGTTCAAGGGATTTTCGAGGAATTCGCGCCGGGAAAGAAGGTCTATTCCGACTGGACCCGCATCGCCTATCGCGACAGCCTGAAATGGTATGGAAGCGACAAGCCCGATCTGCGCAACCCGATCAAGATGGCCGATGTGTCGGACCATTTCCGCGGTTCCGGCTTTGCGATTTTCGCAAAGCTTCTGGAAACCGAAGGCAACGAGGTGCGCGCCATTCCCGCGCCCACCGGCGGCAGCCGCAAGTTTGCCGACCGCATGAACGCCTTTGCCCAGAAAGAGGGCCTGCCGGGCATGGGCTATATCTTCTGGCGCAAAGCCGAAGACGGCACGACCGAAGCCGCAGGCCCCGTGGCCAAGGCGCTGGGCGAGGAAAAGACCGAAGTGATCCGTTTGGAACTGGGTCTGGCTGAGGGCGACGCCGCCTTCTTCCTTGGCGGCAAGCCTGAAATCTTCGAACCCGTCGCAGGCCGGGCGCGCAATGAGATTGGGCGCGAGTTGGGGTTGACCGAGCAAAACTGCTTCAAATTCGCCTGGATCGTCGATTTCCCGATGTATGAGAAGACCGATGAGGGTGCGATTGATTTCTCCCACAACCCCTTCTCCATGCCGCAAGGCGGGATGGAGGCGCTGAACGGCGACCCTTTGAAGGTCTATGCCTATCAGTATGACCTTGCCTGTAACGGCTATGAACTCATCAGTGGCGGCATCCGCAACCACAAGCCGGAAATCATGTACAAGGCGTTTGAGCTGGCGGGATACCCGAACAGTGAAGTCGACAAGCGCTTTGGCGGCATGGTCAAGGCGTTCAAATACGGCGCCCCACCCCATGGCGGTTGTGCGGCGGGCATTGACCGGATCGTGATGCTTTTGGCCGATGAGGCCAATATCCGCGAAGTCATCATGTTCCCGATGAACCAGCGCGCCGAAGATCTTCTGATGGGCGCGCCGTCCGAACCGATGTTGAAACAGTTGCGCGAACTCAATCTGCGGGTCGTTCCAAAAGAATAGACACGGATTTTCGCCAAAACCTTGATGGGTCGGCTTTCCAGAACCGGAAAGCCGGCCCATATCTTTTCAAACCTATTTTCAAATGCCCAAACCCTTTTCGAAAGAGACCGCGCATGTCCCCAAGTGCCAACCTTTCCGCCGGTCGCCTCAGTTTAGAAGAAGGTTAAAGATCTGATATCTATTGTTTGTTCGGGATGCATGACGGGCTTTCGGGGCTGCATCCCTTGTGGCAGGCGGGCAATTGGCCTGTGTGCAGGCCACCTCCACCCCTTACCGCAACAAGCGCAGTCATTTTGATGGCCAGCATCTGTTAGACGACACCGATCACGGCATTGCGTGGGCGATGGTCGTTGCGGGCGGGGCCATTCGCGGAGGCCGATCTCTTTGAACGCCGCGAGACGCAACATTCCCAACAGCTTGCCTGCCTTGAATGCAGCCTGCCCTAATGCCGACCTCGCATCTGCGCGCTTGGGCGGCCCGATTGATGCGCGGCCTTTACGGCCTTGACCGGGCTTTGTTGCAAGACAAAGTGTTTTCGGTGTTGGAGATGGCCGAGGATCTCGGGCTGATCTTTTAGCCTGCACCATTGCCAACGGGGCGCGGCGGTTTCATGATGGGGCCAAAGGATGTGCCCGATGACCGATCATCTTCTTGGCCAGCCCGTGCCCGGCTGGACCCCGCCGCCCGCGCCGGAGGGCGCACCTCTGGAGGGCCGGTTCGTCCGGCTGGAACGGATGGAGCCTGACACACATGCCGCCGATCTGCACCGCGCCTATACCGGCCATGACCGGCTGTGGGATTACATGCCTTACGGCCCGTTCTCCTCATACGCGGGCTATCACCGCTGGGCCAAAGAGACGGCATGCGGTCAGGACCCCTTGTTTTATGTGCTGCGCGATAAGGCCACGGGCCATTGCGGTGGGGTGGCGAGTTATTTGCGCATCACCCCAGCTGCAGGGACGATCGAGGTGGGGCATATCTGTCTTGCGCCAGAGATCGCACGCGGGCGGGTCTGGACCGAGGCGATGTATCTGATGATGGATTGGGCCTTTGCCGCCGGATATCGCCGCTATGAATGGAAGTGCAATGCGCTGAACATCGCCTCACGCCGGGCGGCGCAGCGGCTGGGGTTCAGCTATGAGGGGATTTTCCGGCAGGCGACGGTGGTAAAGGGGCGCAACCGGGATACCGCGTGGTTTGCGGTGATTGATGCCGAATGGCCCGCCCTGCGCGAGGCTTATGCAGCTTGGCTGTCGCCGCGCAATTTCGATGCGGCAGGACACCAACGCGAGAGGCTGTCAGACTTGACGCGCTTGGTGCGCGTGGCCGAGGATCCGGGCCTGCGCTGAGCCGATCAAGGTGGTCGGGATCAGGGGGGCGTGGGAAAATCGGCCCGCTGGGCAAGCCGCGCTGCGATTGCGGCGCGCAACGGGGCCAGGCCGACCTCTTCGGCTGCATCAAGGGCAGTGGCGGCTAGGGCCGCATCTTGGCTGTGGCGGGCGATCCCGGCGACAAAGGCGCTGACATAGCGCCGCTGGTCGGCATTGGGTCGGCCTTGCAGCGCCCTTTGGGCAAAGGCCAGATCGTCGTGCAACGCCAAAGGGTCGGGCGCGACCGGCTCACCCGGGGCGATGGGTGGGGGGTGAATGTCCAACTCGGGGAGCAAGGGGCGCAGCACCCTGCATAGCTGCGCTATGTTTTCAAGAGGTTTGTCCAAAAACCCGTCAGCACCCGCCGCGAGCGCCAGCGCCCGCCCCTCGACACCTCCTGACGTGCCCATCACCACGGGCGGGCGTCGCGGTCCTTGCGCCAGATCACGGATCAGCGCATCGCCCCGGCCATCGGGCAGGCCCAGATCGATCAGGACCACATCGGGGCGATAGACGCGCAGATGATCGCGCGCCGCTGCCATGGTTTCAGCCCGGCGCAGTCGCGCGCCCGCGCGCCGGGCAATCAGCCGCAGCGCCTCACAGGCAAAGCGGCTGTCCTCGACCGCCAGAATGGTGACGCCTTGCCGGGGCTGTTCGCGCCCCCAGTTAGGCCCGGGCGGGGCCCCCCCCCCGGCAACGGTGCCCATAAAGGGTCTGGCAGAAAGCGAAAGCGTTGGCGGGATAAGGTCGGCATCGGGGCGTTGATTTTGGGGCATGGCACACCTTGGCGCGGGGTGGGGGATGGTGACGAGTGGGCCCATGCAGTCAAGCATGGCTTCGCTAACGCCGGGTAAACCTGGCCTTGTCGCAGGTGTTTTTCCGGCCTGCGACCTCCGCGCCTCTTGCCCCAGCGCGGCACCTTGCCCATAACGCCTGCATGATTGCCTGATGAGGAGCCTTGAGGATGATCGGTCGCCTGAACCATGTTGCCATTGCCGTGCCCGATCTGGAGGCCGCCTCGGCGCAATATCGCGGCACGCTGGGTGCAAAGGTGAACCCGCCCCAGGACGAGCCGGATCATGGGGTGACGGTGGTGTTCATCGAATTGCCGAACACCAAGATCGAGCTTCTTTATCCCTTGGGCGACAACAGCCCGATCAAGGGATTTCTGGAAAAGAACCCTTCGGGTGGGATTCATCACATTTGCTATGAGGTTGATGATATTCTGGCCGCGCGCGACCATCTGAAAGCCTCGGGCGCGCGGGTTCTGGGCACAGGTGAGCCGAAGATCGGCGCGCATGGCAAGCCGGTTTTGTTCCTGCATCCCAAGGACTTTAACGGCTGTCTGGTGGAATTGGAGCAGGCATGAACATCACCGCCGCCCTCGTATTGTTCGCCATGACGTGGTTCATGGTGTTTTTCTGCGTGTTGCCTGTGCGGTTCAAAAGCCAGGCTGAGAATGGGCAAGTTACCCCCGGAACACCCGCCTCGGCCCCTGATGATCCGATGTTGGGCAAGAAGGCCAAAATCACCACAGGGATTGCTGCGGCGGTCTTTGTCGGGCTTTACATGGTCATCACCTCGGGGCTGATCACGCGGCACAATATGGATGTGTTTGGGATTATGAACTAACCTCGGGCTGCCATGCGGTGAAAGAGATGGGTAAAGGTCGCCACCCCCAGAACCGGGATCACCAGATTGACCAGCGGCACCGACAAGGGGGCCGCCATGAGGATGCCCGCGAGCCAGATGCGGCCCGAGTTTCGCGCGCGCAGGGCCTTGGCCCCCTCGCGCCCAAGGCGGCGCGTGGCGACAAGGGTGAAATACTCGCGCCCCAAAAGCCAGCCGTTCACCGCCCAGAACACCACCGGAATGAACGGTCCGGCAAAGATGTAGAGCACCAGCGCCAGCACGTTGGCGGCGATGACAAGGCCAAGGAAATTCAGCGAATCGACCAGACTGTCACCCAGCCGCACGGGTGTGACCGGTGGCAGGCCAGGATAGTGGCGGTCTTCGACCGCATCGGCGATGTCCTCGACAAACAGCCCGGAAAAGGCCGAGGCGACCGGCACCATCAGGAACACTGACATGCCCAGCATCAGGAACAGGGAGCCCCAGCCCAAAAGTGCCTCGATCCCGGTGATCGGGCCGATGAAGGGAATCTCGATGCTTCCGGGGGCGAAGCTGTCGATCAGGGCGAGAAAGCCCACGTAAACCGCGACCAAAAGGACCAGCGCCAACAGGACGCCAAGGCCCATTACGCGGCGAAAACGCGGGTCTCCGATTTGGCCAAGAGCCTTGAAAAAACTGGAGAAGATCAATCAAGCCCCCATTGGACGATGCGAGACAGGTCGGGGCGCGGGCGTTCGGGTGTGGGCGCACCCGGCGTGCCGATGTGGACGATACCGGCCACAGTTTCTGCGCCGGTGCAGCCAAAGGCCTCGGCGCAAAACGCGGCGTCATGCGACACCCAGCCGGTCAGCCAATTGGCCCCCCATCCGGCGGCGGTGGCCGCATTCACCAGCCCAAGGCATAGGGCCCCGGCCGACAGGATCTGCTCAGCCTGCGGGATTTTCGGCACTTCCCGCAGGGCCGAGATCACCACCACCGCAAGGTTACCCCGGTCAAACTGGCCACGGCCTTTGTCGATTTTTTCCGCATCCCCCTCCAGCGCGCGGGCCCGCGCCTCGGCCAGATCGGCCAGCCGCACCATGTCGGGGCGCGCAAGCACGATCAGCCGCCAAGGCTCCAACTTCCCATGATCGGGCACGCGCAGAGCGGCGGTCAGGATCGGCTCCAACTCGGAACGGGTCGGCACGGGGCCTGCAAACAGCTTGGCCGGTTGCGACTGGCGGCTGGCGAGAAAGCTAAAGGCGGCGGGGTTCGGCTGGGGCATCGGCGGTCTCCGGTTTGGCCAAGGTGTCTGGCAAAGGGCGGCGGCGGTCAAGCCTGCCTTGCCCCTGCAGGCTTGTAACCGCTGGGCGCTTTAGGGAATTTGTCGCCCTGCAATAGGGCGCTTGGGCAGATTTGGCGGCGCGGCTGTCAGCCTGCGGGCTTGCGCTCGATCCGGTAGCTGCCTTCGGGCAG
Organism: Paracoccaceae bacterium; assembly: GCA_044377735.1. GTDB lineage: Bacteria > Pseudomonadota > Alphaproteobacteria > Rhodobacterales > Rhodobacteraceae > Tabrizicola_A. The sequence goes on from JBILYK010000034.1 coordinate 24,191, forward strand.
ATCCAGCGCTGCGGCCAGATCGCGCAACTGTGCCATCGACAGGGTGATGACCAAAGGCGCGTCCGTCATGTCATCAACCTGACGGATCACCACGCAATCCTCAAACGCCTCGATGATGACATCCTCTTGCAAAGGCATGTCAGGATCACCCTCATCCACAAGGGTGATTACGGTGGCGTCAAATTCGTGCTCGATGGTGAACATGTCAGGATGCTAAGCCCACAAGGGCCTTAGAGCAAGGATCACAGGGCAAGCCTGCTCAGTTTTCCGTGAGGGGCTGGTCCGGTTTCGGGGGGTGCTTTACATGGACCCCAAGGAATGCACAGGGATGGAAGGGCGATGAGGATCAGGGCGTTTTGCGCGGTGTTGGTGGTGCTGGCGACGCTGGCGGGCTGTGTTCAGCCGATGCCGGTGCCGCAGGGTTCATCTCAAATTCCTGTGGAAGGGACCACGCCCGTTCTGCCGGTGGATCAGGCGGCCGAGAATTTCGTCGCCGTGGTCGCGCGGGTCAAACCGGTGGCAGAGAGCTATTGCCGCAGCCTGCGCCGGGTGGCCAATTGCGATTTCCAGATCGTAATTGATGACCGGCCCGGCCAGCCCGCAAACGCGTTTCAGAGCGTAGACCGGACGGGGCGGCCGATTCTGGCGTTTACTGTGCCCCTGATCCGTGATGCCCGCAACCGTGACGAATTGGCCTTTGTCCTGGGCCATGAGGCGGCGCATCATATTGCAGGTCACTTGCCACGCCAGCAGAACACGGCCGAGGCCGGGGCCATACTGGCAGGGGTTTTGGCGCAGGTCAGTGGCGGCGGTGAGCAAGTGATTCCCAGCGCGCAGGAATTCGGCGCTTTTATCGGCGCGCGGCAGTATTCCAAAGAGTTCGAGCTGGAGGCTGACCGCTTGGGCACCGAAATCGCCTATATGGCGGGATTTGATCCAAGGCTGGGCGCGGCGTTCTTTGACCGCATCCCTGATCCGGGCGATCAGTTCTTGGGCAGCCATCCGGCCAACGCCGACCGCAAGCGGGTGGTGGCCGATACGGTGGCCCTGTTGGGTGGCTGACCCTGCCTGCGCGCGCCCTGCCTTCTTGATATGTGTCAAGGTCATGCGGCGCAAAGCACGACAGACTGTGGCCATGGGTTTGGCGAAAGGGCGTGTCATGTTCTCCTATCCACAGTCACCCCGGGCTTGGGGTTTTACGCGCGGCATGGCGCGTACCATTGGCTGTTCGCTGACCGATGCGGTGGTGGACGGCTGGCTCAGCCGCGATGAACTGGGCGCACTGGTCGAGGTGTGCGAGACTTGCAGCCAAACGCGGCAATGCACCGCTTGGTTGGCCAAAACGGTCGAAGCGAGCGCCCTGCCGGAGTTTTGCCCCAACGCAGAGGCGCTGTCGGCGCTGAAGCCTTAAACGCCCGGGCTGTCTTCGGGATCTGTCAGCCTGTCCACATGGGCGCGGGCTGCGGCGGCATGGGCGGCCTCGCAGGTGCGCTGGGCAGTGGCAATCTGCGGATCGGCCAGCAGCGTGGCGATCAGCGCCTCAACCTCAGCGTCGTAGCGGCGGATCGAGTGTTCGGGTTGGCCCCGCCCGGCGCGTAAGGTGAAATACTCCATCGTATGACGATTGTTTTCCGCCTCTGACGCGGCGTCTGGCTTGGCCGCCGCCCCGCGCCCGCGCGCTTGGCGCAGAAGATAGCTGTCCAGCGTCTTGATCGGGTAGTGATTGTATTGCGCCAGATCGTAGCCGACCTGTTCTTTCGGAATATGGCGGAACTTGTCGCCCAAGGGAGTGCCGCGTTCCAGCGGATAGCTGCTGCCGTTTTGCGCGCAAAAGACCTGCAAGCTGGTTTTGCCGCGATAGCCCACCATGTGATGGTTGTGGATGCCGCGAAAGCGGGCGGGGTCGCGGGTCAGCGTTTTCACGGACTGATTGGCGCGGTGGGTCAGCCCAAGCGCCATGGGAAAGGCGCAGGTTACCGGGCCGGGCTTCCAATGGGTTTGCGGCAGGTCGGAAAAGCTGCGGGCGCTGACGGCGATGATATCGGCCGTGCCCGCGCGGTCGGTCAGGTCTTGCACCCGGTTTTGGCCGATGTGGATGTTGAGGAATTCATCGGTGTCCAGCATCATCAGCCATTCGGCGCGGTCAATGGCGTGGGTGGCGCGGATGCGGTCATAGCCCGCGTGCTGGGGGATGACACCTGGCGCCACCTCATTGGGGACATGGCCGATGATCCCGGCGCGGTCGAGGGCTGCCAAAAGTGCATCTGACCCATCGCTGCAATCGTTGGAGGCGACATAGATCGCGTCAAACCCCAGCACGCGGTGGTGGGCCACCCATTCCAGAATGAAGGGCCCTTCGTTCTTGAGCGAGGAGATCAGGACATGACGGGCGAACACGGCAACAAGCTCCGAACGGCGATAGGGCGAGCCTAGCATGCGGGGGGGCGGTGCGGCCAGTGCGGGCTTTGGCAGACTTCACAGAACCATGCCGCCCGGCTAGGATGCCACCCATGTTGCAGATTGAAGATGTCCTACGCGACCGAGGGTCACGCTATGCCGTCTCGGGCGGTCCGGTTGCCGGGCGTGCCGGGGCCGAGGCCTTTATCGCCGAGTTGAAACGCTCCAAGAAGTTCGCCAAGGCGACCCATAACAGCTGGGCTTGCGTCTTGTCAGATGCGGGGGCGGTGAAGAACGACGACGGCGAAGCCGGTGCCGGTGCGGTCATCTTGAAGATGTTGGAGCGTGAAGGGCTGGTGGATCATATCGTGGTTGTGACGCGCTGGTATGGTGGGGTGCATCTGGGGGGCGACCGGTTTGCCCATGTGGTGACTTGTACGCGCGCCTATCTTGGCGCACGGGCACGCGCCTGAAGCGGTGTGTGGTGAGAGGCAGCGAGGGGCTTCAAAACTGGACATCGGGGATGAAATTCGGCGGTCGGGGAAGACCTGCCGTTGGTCGTGACAGGGTTGGGCCGCGGCATGGGCCAGCGAAAAATCGCTGCGGCAATGGACGCTGGCAAATGTGATTTCGGTCTTGACCTGTCTGATGGTCGAGATGACGCCGGGCGAGCGCGCATTGATCTTGGCGCTGTGGCTTTTGATTCTGGCGGCCGAGGTGATGAACGCGGCGCTGGAAGAGGTGGTCGATTACCTGTCGACCAACCGCGACCCGCGTGCCAAGAAGGCCAAGGATTGTGGCACCGCGGCGGTGGCCTTGACCGCGCTTGCCGGGGGTGTTGCCTGGCTTGTGGTGCTGATGGCTTAGCTTTTCTTACCCCTCCTCGGGCGCGCTGAAGCGCTTCTCGTCGGGGCAGGGCTGGTTTGACGCAGGATTAAGCAGCGGGCCGCGCAAATTGAGTATTTGGAAAGGCGCAAGACCTTGAAGGGCTGGTTCAGCTGATCAGGTGGCGCAGGCCTTGGGTCACGTCGGTGCGTACGGCAAGCCGCAGGCCCGGCTCATCGCCCGCGCGCAGGGCGGCCAAGATCAGGCGGTGGTGTTGGGGCAGGTCGCGGCGGCGGATCTTTTGGTACAGGGCGCGCATGGTGGGCCCCAGTTGCAGCCAGACGGTTTCGATCATCGCCAGCATGGCCGGGGTCTGGGCGCGCAGGTACAGCGTGCGGTGAAACTCCAGGTTGGTGCGCACATAGGCCACGGCGTCCTGGTTTATCACGGCGTCCTGATTGGCCCCATTGATCGCGGCCAGCCGGTCAATCAGCGCGAAATGCACGCGGGGCAGGGCGCGCGAGGCCATTTCGGGTTCCAGCATGGCGCGGATGGCGGCCAGTTCCTCGATACGTTCGGGTGTCAGATCGGGCGTTGAAATCCGGCCGGAGCTGGAAATGCTGAAGGCCCCTTCGGCTGCCAACCTGCGGGCTGCTTCGCGCACCGGGGTCATCGATACATCGAATTGCGCCGCCACACCGCGCAAGGTGAGGGCCTGACCGGGCGCCAATTCACCGTGCATCACCTGTTGGCGCAAGGCGCGGTACACCCGTTCATGCGCTGCCGCATTGGGATCGGCAAGGCGCGGAGTGGGGCGCGGGATAGGGCGAGGGGCGGGGTGGGGCGGAGTGACCATGACCGCAGCCAAGCAGCTTGGGCGCAGGTGGTCAATCCCCTGCGCTCTCGTAACCGGTGAAGCGCACCGCATGCAGCGCGCTGCCATGGCGGCGCAGCCAGTCGCGCTGATCCTGCCACCCGGGATAAAGCCGTTCGACCACGGCCCAGAAGCGATGCGAATGGTTCATCTCGACCATATGGGCCACCTCATGGGCGGCGACATAGCGCAAGATGGCAGGGGGCGCCATGACGAGGCGCCAAGAATACATCAGCGAACCATCCGCCGTGCAAGACCCCCAGCGCGAGCGGGTATCGCGCAGGGTCACCCGCGCCACTTTGCGGCCGATCTGGGCGGCATAATGGTCAGAGGCCGCCACCAGCCGTTCCCGCGCCAGCGCCTTGAGCCAAGCCTGCACCCGCGCGCCGGTCTGGGCCGTATCGCCGGGCACCAAAAGCTGGTCGCCCTGCAGCCGCAGCCCGCGCCCGGTGCCGGGGGCCAGCTGCAAAAGACGCCCTTCGACCGCAATCTCGCCCCCCAAACCAAGCCCCGCCTGCACTGGCATCTTGGCCAGCGCATTGCGCAGCCAGCCTTCCTGGGCGCGCACGAACTCCATCGCTTCTGATTCGCGCGCCCGCAGCGGCAAAGACAGCGTCACTTTGCCATCAACCCGGCTGACCCGCAGCGAAAACCGCCGCGCCCGGGCAGAGCGGCGCAGGGTAATTTCAACGGGTGGGGGGCCGGGAAGGATGGGCATTCGGCGTCCGTTGGGATGGGCAGGGCAAGATAGCGGATTGGTGGGCGGGTGCAATCGGGGGCAGCATTCCCACTCGACAAAGCCGCTGCTTGCGGCAAAACAAGGCCAAACGCCAATCGCAAAGGCCCCCCCCCATGACCCAATCCAAACACATCGCCCTGTCCAGCGACCACGCCGCCATTCCCCTGCGCCAAGCCATCGCCGCCCATATCGTGGCCCAAGGCTGGACCGTGGTCGATATCGGCCCGACGACCCCGGAAAGCACGCATTACCCCAAACATGGGCAGGCGGCGGCGCAGCGTGTCGCCTCGGGCGATTGCGATCTGGGCATCATTTTGTGTGGCACAGGGCAGGGCATCATGATGGCGGCCAACAAGGTGAAAGGCATCCGCTGCGGCGTCTGTTCTGACACCTTTTCGGCTCGGATGATCCGGCTGCACAATGACGCCAACATGCTGTCAATCGGCGCGCGGGTGGTGGGTGAGGGGCTGGCGCTGGACATTGCCGACGCCTTCGTGAACACCGCCTTCGAAGGTGGCCGCCACGCGCTGCGGGTGGATATGATCTCGGCGATAGAAGGCTGACCGGCCAGGAACTTTGGTGCGATCACATCAAGGCCCCCGACAAAGGCTTTGACTCCGCCGCCTAGCTGTGGCAATCGCGCGCTTTATTGATCCTATAGCGTGAAAAGGGAAAACCATGCCCAAGGCAGAATGGGGCGTAAAGCGTATTTGCCCCACCACCGGGAAGCGCTTTTACGACCTGAACCGCTCGCCGATCGTTAGCCCTTACACGGGTGAGGTTGTCGATATTGAAAGCGCGCGCCGTAAGATGGCCGCTGCTGTCATCAGCCGCTCGGTTCCTGAGAAGGATGACGAAGTTCTGGTTGATGATCTGGAAGCCGATGATGATCTGCTGGTCGCCGATGTCGCCGATGACGCGGAACTGGACGATGAGCTTTTGGAAGACGATGCCGACGATACCGTTTCGCTGGATGAGCTGGCAGACGTTCCCGGTGACGAGGAAGAGCTGTAAGTTCTTCGAAGGGCCGCGAAAATGGTGCATTTTTCCTCTTGCACCCCCTTGCGGCCTTTCGTAAACACCGCCCATCCGCAGCGGCCCACGGTGCGGATTTGGTAACGGGGTCATAGCTCAGATGGGAGAGCGCTTGAATGGCATTCAAGAGGTCGGGAGTTCGATCCTCCCTGGCTCCACCAACTAACTAAAAGAATTCAATAAGTTAGGCGCCTTCGGGCGCTTTTTCTTTGTCGAACGAAAAGTTATAAACAGTTATAAACTGCTTCGTCCCATCTAGCTGACGCTTGTTTGCCGCCTTGGATGCACCAGTGCGATCTCGAATTTTGTGCCAACTCTGGTCTAAGAACATTTCAGCACCCACTTGACTGGTTGATCTTAGTCTGTCCTGCTGTCGTCTGAACTGAACCTTGGAGCCGGATAAATCATGCCAGAAGTAGTTATTAGGGATAACATGGTCGTGATTTCTAACGGTCAAGGTGAGGTATTTGTGCCGCTGCCATACGATGGCGTTCGCCCTTGGGCTTACGACTTTGATGTTGCGGCAAGTAACAACAACTTCCTTCTAGTCTATTCGGGTGAATTCAGATTACGTGATGGGAAGTTGCTCTCACAAAGTGAACCCGGGTTAGATGGTGATGTGAACTGGGTTGGAGCCAATGTCGCTCAAATGTATTCTTTTGATGGCGTCGCTCAGGGTGAGCCAATTTGGATTACGTCTCAAACGAACCAAGGTCATCGACCAGGCGTTGGGGCGCTGTCAGACGGTAGCTATCTTGTGATTTGGCAAACTAACAACCCGATCGGATATCCTGAATTAGGCAACATGATCGGTTATATTGTCGCCCGACACATAAGCGCTGATGGCACACAGGTCGGCGAAACTTTTATTGTGGCGACGGGCAGGAACCTTTTGGCTGAAGGGATTAGCCCTACTGTAAATGAAGTTAATGGGGAAATAATCGTTGCTTGGGATGAATACTCATCGCAATTTGACAGATCGACTATAACTGCTGGCGCATCAGGTGATGTTAGTCGGAAAATCAACGGCTCTGATCTAGATGATGTTCTCATAAGCTTTGAAGGCGACGATGAGATCTATGGTCATGGTGGAAATGACCAACTCGCTGGTGGAGCAGGAAGTGATTACCTCTCCGGTGGATCTGGCGCTGATGCTCTCGTTGGAGGAGATGGGAGCGATGTTCTGCTGGCGGGATCCGGGGACGACTATGTAGATGCTGGGGGTGGAGATGACTTGATTGTCGGCGGAGATGGGGCGGGCAACGACCGCTATATTGGCGGTGCGGGTGTTGATACGATCAGGTATACCAGCGCCCTAGCAGGGATAACTGTGAATCTCTCTGCCAGCACTAACCAAGCAAAATCAACGCTTTCTGGCGACAGGGCGGGCATCGGTATTGACCAACTGTCTGACATTGAGAACATCATCGCTGGAAACTATAATGATGTTTTGAGAGGAAATGGCTCGAATAATCAGATTGAAGCCGGCAGTGGTAATGACACCATCAACGGTGGCACGGGTACAGACACGCTCATCGGGGGTCTGGGCAATGATATCCTGATTGGTGGTGGCGGTGCAGATGTCATGTGGGGAGGCGAAGGAGATGATGTCTATCACGTAGATAACCTCAACGACCGGACTTTGGAGGCAGTTAGTGACACTGATGTGCCTCTAGATATTCAGCGATATTTCGAAGTGTGGTTACAGTCGAACCCGACTTGGCTTGAGGAAAATGGCTTTGGTGGTATTCAGCTCCAAGTCATTACATCAAGTGAAATTTTCACTGGTTTGCAATTTTCTAATCCCGGTAAGGCCAGTGGTTTCGATTACTGGTACAGAATTATTTCCGAATCTATTGACGATGGAGGTGAGGATTTAGTGTATTCCTCAGTTACGTGGTCACTTGGGAAAAATGTAGAGAACCTGTCTCTGACAGGATCAGCAGCGATCAACGGCACCGGCAACACGCTGAACAATGTCATCACAGGCAACAGCGGGAACAACACCCTCAGCGGCGGCACGGGTACCGATACGCTCATCGGGGGTCTGGGCAATGATACCTACATCACCGATGGTGTTGACACGATTACAGAGGCTGCAAGTGCTGGCACTGATACCGTTCAGTCCTCCGCAAACCACACGCTGGCTGCTAACGTTGAGAACCTGACCCTGACGGGGTCTTCTGCGATCAACGGCACCGGCAATTCTCTTAACAACGTTTTGACTGGCAACAGCGGGAACAACACCCTCAGCGGCGGCACGGGTACCGACACGCTCGTCGGTGGTCTCGGTAATGACCGATTGACGGGCGGCAGTGACAATGACTCCTTCGTGTTCAACACCGTGGCGGAGACGGGCATTACTGCAACTGCGTCCGATGTGATCACCGACTTCGTGCGTGGGCAGGACAAGATCAACCTAAGTGCAATCGATGCCTTTGCGGGATCGGCGAATGTAAATGACACCTTCGTCTGGAGAGGAACAGCGGCATTCAACAACGCTACCCAAGGCGAGGTGCGGTTCCAAAGGTTTGATGTCGCAGGAACCGCCAACGATCACACGATGGTCTGGATCGACAACGATGCTGACACTGCCGTCGAAATGGCGATCCGTCTGACCGGGCTCTATACGCTCACAGCATCAGACTTCATCCTGTAAGCCCAACCACCCCAGACCTTTTTGAAAAATGGTAAAAGTTAGGCATGGGTGTGAGGAATAAACATTTACTATTTTCCCCAAACGCAGCCCGAGATCAGGTAAAGTTCGTATAAATAGGTATGTCCCATTAACAACAACACCTTAACCCATGCTCTCCCCCACAGATTTCAAATCCTACTACCTCGAACACAGGGTCCCCAACCCTGTGAACATTACGCTTACCCAACGTCAAGTGGTCGATTGGCAATGGATCACGGACACTCTATCCGAACAGAACTTCCGCCACTTCGCCAACATCCTAAACACCAAGTGCTTTGGCACCCAATTCAAACGTTATGGCACCAAACTGTCGATGTTTGTCGTCCGAGAGCAGGACCAGACACATCGTCACCACATCCATTGTGTGATCGAACGCCCAGAGCACATTCCAGCCCCAGACTTCATCATACTTACCCAGCAATGCTGGACCTCCACCCGTTACGGGTACCAGCAAAGTCATTTCGAACTGCCCACAACCGAGCAACGTGAGGTCGGCTGGATTGATTACTGCCTCAAGGCAAGAACCAAGACAGAATATTCAAGTTGTATTGATTGGTCGAACTCCACGTGCTTCGAACTTCGTTGAGTATAGACTCCGAGTAAATCCAATCATCATTCAAACTGCCCAAAGAGGTCAGACACCGTCTGCACCTTTAATTTAAAGTATTATCTAAAAGGTTCTATAAAGTTTTATAGGACCAATAAGACCCCAAGAGCCATAAAGGTTCTATATGATCTATAAGCCTTAACCAGAACCTATAGATTCCAATAAGACCTTATCAATAGTCAAATAGCCTTTTAACACCACTAACAACCCTCAACACCCTCATGGCCTTACTCAATCCCATTGCGAAGCCAATATTAGGAGCACCTATGGAATACCAGCTAATGAACTTTAACATCCCAACACATCTCAAACGAAACCTAGACCTGATAGCAACCTACAAACACATTTCAAGAACATCTATCCTGAACAGACTTCTAGACCTGTATTGCAGACAAGAGCTAAAGAACCTTGAAGACAGCAAACGTATTCAAGGGCTTATCAAAAGTCATTCACAGCCTGTTACAACCCACAAACCTGTTCAAGAGTTCGAGCAGCCTGTTAGCATATTGTTTGACGATGAATACGAGTGGGAAGAGAGGTTCAAGATATGATTTCAAACATTCAAAAGCCATCTAACAAGCATTCGTTAGCAAGGTCGATCATAGCGTTACAGAACCCAAAGCTAGAAGTGTTTGAGGTTCTGTCAGCAGAAGACGTAAAGACTGTTAACAAGGCTTTAGACCGTTACAGTCGCCAAGGGTCGTTATCTGTGATTGTGATACGGTCATGAAGACGTTCAAGACATTCCTGAGGGAAGGCAGCTACCCTTTGTGGACGAAGGCTGTGACAGCAGGTTTGGTGCTAAAGGTTCGAAACCTATCAATCCAGATTGATCGTGAACGTGACCCAGCCAAGCAAAACCAGTTGATAGGTCAACAGAACAAGCTCCTAGCGTACCTGAACGGGTTAGGGATCGCTGTCAGCACGAAGGACCAACAGTTGATGACCAGCGTGAGGTCTAAGGCAAGTTAATAGTTGCCAAATCCCTCAGACCTATTGATGCCGTAACCATCAAATGTTGGTTTGTCGGTTACGGGGGCAAGAAGTTGGTCGAATATGTGGTCTATTATCGGGTATCGACCGAGCGTCAGGGTCGATCAGGATTAGGGTTGGATGCCCAGC
>JBILYK010000117.1:0-9233 GCA_044377735.1 Paracoccaceae bacterium
CAGAGGCGCGCACTTGTCGCGACCGCCACAGCCAGCGCGATTAGGCACCACCCAACCGCAGACGTGCAAACAGCACGCAGGCTTCAAGCCCGTTGTGCACCGCCTGCGGATCGCGCCGCCGCATCCAATCCAGCCACAGCCCATCAAGCGTTGCCATGATCAGATCGCTCACCATGGGAATCCGGTCGGTTTTCCAAGGGTCGGACACTTGGTGCAACAACTTCTCCAACTGCGCCCGATAGCGATCGTAAAGCGCGCGTTCTGTCTGGGCAATCGCCGGATAGGACAGGGCTGCCGACCACAGGTCGATACGGGTGCGCAGATGCGAAATCTCAAGGAAATCATCCGAGAACCCCGCCCTGAGAAAGGCTTCAATCCGCTCGGCCGGGGTGGCGCCAGGCATGGCGATCTTGGTATCCGCCGCCACTTGCAGCCGTTCCGAGGCCAAAAGGCAGGTTTCGGCCAGCACTTGGTCCATATCATCGAAATGATAGGTAATATGGCCCAGCGACATGCCGGCCTCGGCCGCGATTTTGCGCGCCGTCAGTTCGGCATATCCCACGCGCTCCAAACAGCGCAGCGCCGCCTCAACAATTTCACGGCGACGGTCACCGCCCTTGCGGCGGGCCTTCCCCTGTTCAACGGGCTGATCCATGGCAATCCTGAATGACAATAGCTGAATAAAAATGCTTCCCTCTTGGCTTTTTGCCCCCATTCGCCCAGAAGGGCAACCTGAACCAGAGAGGCATCATGGCGACAGGTTTCGCTTTCAACCTTCATGCAACAGATGGCACGGCACGCACGGGGGTTATCACCACCCCGCGTGGTGATATCCGCACGCCCGCCTTCATGCCTGTGGGCACTGCGGCGACGGTCAAGGCGATGATGCCAGAGTCGGTGCGCGCGACGGGGGCCGATATTCTGTTGGGCAACACCTATCACCTGATGCTGCGCCCCACGGCAGAGCGGATCGCAGCCCTTGGCGGCCTGCACAAGTTCATGAACTGGGATCGGCCGATCCTGACGGATTCGGGTGGGTTTCAGGTCATGTCTCTGGCCGCGTTGCGCAAACTGACCGAGGAAGGCGTGCGGTTTTCCAGCCATATTGATGGTTCCAAGCACATGCTCAGCCCCGAACGCAGCATGGAAATCCAAAAGCTTTTGGGGTCCGACATTGTCATGTGTTTCGACGAATGCCCTGCACTGCCGGCGGATGATGCAACTGTGGCGAAGTCCATGCAGATGTCGATGCGGTGGGCGCAACGGTCACGCGATGCCTTTGGCGACAGGCCCGGCCACGCGCTTTTCGGCATCATGCAAGGCGGCGTGAACCGCGATCTGCGAGAAGAGTCGGCCAAGGCTTTGGTTGGCATCGGCTTTGATGGCTATGCGGTTGGCGGGTTGGCGGTGGGCGAGGGGCAAGAGGCGATGTTCTCGGTCCTCGATTATGCGCCCGGATTCCTGCCCGAGGACAAGCCACGCTATCTGATGGGCGTGGGCAAGCCCGATGACATTGTGGGTGCAGTGGAACGCGGCATCGACATGATGGATTGCGTGCTGCCCTCACGATCCGGCCGCACGGGGCAGGCTTGGACGCGAATGGGCGCGATCAACCTTAAGAACGCGCGCCACAAGGACGATCCACGCCCCTTGGACACTGCCTGCACCTGCCCGGCCTGCCGCAGCTATTCGCGTGCCTATCTGCACCATGTGGTGAAGGCGGATGAGATCATCGGCTCAATGCTGCTGACATGGCACAACCTGCATTACTATCAAGACTTGATGCAGGGCCTGCGTGATGCGATCGGGGCAGGGCGGCTTGCCGCCTTTGTTGCTGACTTTCACGCACAGCGCGCGGCAGGTGACATTGACCCCGTTTAGCCTTGCTGAAGAGTTTGCGACTAACTGCAGATAAATGCAGCTTGTCGCTGCCGCCGACAAAGCGCAAAATGTGATCGACCGGTGCTGTTGACACCCCCACCACCCGCCCCCAGATAAGGGGTCGAGGGAAGGGCCAGAACGCTGCCGATAGACGGGGCTGGGTCCTTCTGCCCGATAAGGAAACGCGACATGACTGACACCTTTGCCACAAGTTACCCGGTGCTTCCGCTACGGGACATCGTGGTGTTCCCCCATATGATCGTTCCTTTGTTCGTGGGCCGCGAAAAATCGGTTCGCGCGCTGGAAGAGGTGATGGCAGATGACAAGCAGATCTTGCTGTCGTCCCAGATTGATCCGTCGATCGATGATCCCACCACCGAAGGTATTTATCGCGTCGGTGTGTTGGCCAATGTGCTGCAACTGCTAAAACTGCCTGATGGCACCGTGAAGGTGCTGGTTGAAGGCAAGGGGCGGGTGCGCATCACGGAATTCGTCGAGAACGCTTCCTTCTTCGAGGCACGCGCACAGCGCCTGTCGGAAAACCCCGGCGACCAGACATCGGTTGACGCTTTGGTGCGTGCTGTGGCCGACGAATTCGAACGCTACGCCAAAATCCGTAAGAACATTCCCGAAGAAGCCCTGAGCGCCGTATCAGAAACCCGCGAGCCGCCGCGTCTGGCCGATCTTGTGGCCGGGCATCTGGGTGTAGATGTGGCGCAAAAACAGACCCTGCTTGAAACGCTCGACGTGGCGGAGCGGCTGGAGAAGGTCTATGGCCATATGCAGGGCGAAATGAGCGTTCTGCAGGTGGAGAAAAAGATCAAATCTCGGGTGAAAACCCAGATGGAGAAGACCCAGCGCGAGTATTATTTGAATGAGCAGATGAAAGCCATTCAGAAGGAGTTGGGCGATGGTGAGGATGGCCTGTCCGAGCTGAAAGAGCTGGAAGACCGCATCAAAAAGACCAAATTCTCTAAAGAGGCCCGCGAAAAGGCCGAGGCCGAGCTCAAAAAGCTGAAGTCCATGAGCCCGATGAGCGCCGAGGCCACAGTCGTGCGCAATTATCTCGATTGGCTTTTGGGTGTGCCGTGGGGAAATCAAAGCCGGGTCAAGAAATACCTTGGCGCGGCCCAAAAGGTGCTGGATGCCGACCATTACGGTTTGGACAAGGTCAAGGAACGCATCGTTGAATACCTTGCGGTGCAAGCCCGTTCGGCCAAGCTGAAAGGCCCGATCCTGTGCCTTGTCGGCCCTCCGGGCGTTGGTAAAACCTCGCTTGGTCGGTCTGTTGCCAAGGCCACGGGGCGGGAGTTTATCCGCATTTCCTTGGGCGGTGTGCGTGACGAATCCGAAATTCGGGGACACCGTCGGACCTATATCGGCTCGATGCCCGGCAAGATCATTCAGGCGCTGAAGAAGGCCAAAACCACCAATCCCCTGATCTTGCTTGATGAAATCGACAAGATGGGACAGGATTTCCGCGGTGATCCGGCCAGCGCAATGCTTGAGGTGCTGGATCCCGAACAGAACTCGACCTTCGTCGACCACTACATGGAGGTCGAGTATGACCTCTCCAACGTCATGTTCATCACAACCTCGAACTCCTACAACATGCCGGGGCCGTTGTTGGACCGGATGGAGATCATTTCGCTCGCTGGTTACACCGAGGATGAAAAACGCGAGATTGGCAAGCAGCACCTCTTGCCCAAGCAGATTGAGGCAAATGGCCTGCGCAAGGGCGAGTTTGCGGTGTCCGATGCCGCGCTGACCCATGTCATTCGGTATTACACCCGCGAAGCGGGCGTGCGGAACTTGGAACGCGAAATTGCGAAGCTTGCCCGTAAAGCGGTGACCGATATTCTGAAGAAGAAGACCAAGTCGGTGTCGGTCGACGAGGCCAAGGTTGAGGAATATCTTGGCGTTCAGCGCCATCGCCATGGTCTGGCCGAGAAGGAAGATCAGGTGGGTGTGGTCACCGGTCTGGCTTGGACGTCGGTTGGGGGCGATCTTTTGCAGATCGAAGCCCTGCGGCTGCCGGGTAAGGGCCGCATGAAAACCACAGGCAAGCTTGGCGATGTCATGAAGGAATCAATTGAGGCGGCATCAAGCTATGTCCGTTCGATCAGCCCCCAGATAGGGGTCAAGCCGCCTAAGTTTGAAACGATGGATATTCACGTCCACGTTCCTGACGGCGCCACCCCAAAGGACGGCCCAAGCGCCGGTCTTGCAATGGTGACGGCCATCGTCTCGGTCTTGACAGGGATTCCGGTTCGCAAAGACGTCGCCATGACGGGCGAAGTCACCTTGCGCGGCAATGCAAGCGCCATTGGCGGGCTAAAGGAAAAGCTTCTGGCGGCGCTGCGGGGGGGGGTCACGACCGTGTTCATCCCCGAAGAAAACGCCAAGGATCTGGCCGAAATTCCGCAGAACGTGAAAGAGGGATTGAAGATCATCCCTGTGACACACGTCCGGCAGGTTTTGGCCGAAGCCTTGGTGCGCCAGCCCGAGCCGGTCGAATGGGACGAAGCGGCCGAGGAAGCGGCGGCGGCTGCACGGGCGGCGGCGACACCAATCGGCGCAGGTCAAACCGCACATTAAGGCAATGCCTTGTTGCAAAGGGCATGCGCGAAAGCCGCGCATGCCACATTTTCGAAGCGAACCGGGGGAATTGCGGCTTTTTTGTTTCCGGCCCGTAGACAATTCATGGTATAAACTGGCAATGTCAGGTCTTTCGCCCTGAAAACGCCGGAGACCGGTCTGGCAGCCAGCACAAGGATCATCATGCCACGCGCCACCGCACCGAAGCCCGTTGCCAAGACGGCAAAAAAAACCGCAACCAAGTCTAAGGCAAAACCTGGCACAAAGCCGGTGGTCGAACCTGTTCCGACACCCGCTGTTGCCGCAGTCTCCCATGCCGCTGCGGGCGCCGATGTTACTGCACCCAACACCGGCGGCAAAACCGACAAAGCCATGTCGGGCAACATTCCAATGCTACGGTCTCGTGACCTTATAGCGCGCGTGGTCGAGGCTACAGGCGGAAAGGTCAGGGATGTTCGCCAAACCGTCGAGGCAACCTTGGCCGAACTCGGCAAGGCGGTTGATTTGGGCCAGTCGCTTCAACTGCCACCCCTGGGCAAACTGTTGGTTGCGCCGCGAAAAGGGGCAGATGATATGAGTCCGATCAAGCTGAAACTGCGGCGCGCATCTGACCCTGCGGTCAAGAAAGCCTCGAAAAAAGAGGCTCTTGCAGAGCAAGATGAAGCCAGCTAAAAGCCCCCCCATCGGGCGATTAGCTCAGCGGTAGAGCGCTTCGTTCACATCGAAGATGTCAGCGGTTCAAATCCGTTATCGCCCACCATGATAGCTTAGGCGCGCCATTTAAGGCGCGCTTTTTGCCATTTTATCAAGCTGTTGCAGCCTTAGGCAAAGATGAAATCGCTGCTGTCGAACTGTCCCGGCGTCATGCCGCGCACATGGACCGTGCCATTGCCATAATCGACCCAAGTTCCCCCAACCGCCGCGCTAAAGGCCAGGGCCGAAAACCCGCGCACGCCTTCAACCTGCAGCCGGTCCACACCGTTTTGAAAGTCGCGCAGACTGTCGATTCCATCGCCCTGCTGGAAGACAAAGACATCCACCCCGCTGCCGCCAAACAGCGTGTCGCGCCCATTGCCGCCGTCGATCACATCGCGCCCAATCTCGCCATAAAGCAGATCATTGCCCGCGTCCCCCGACAATCGGTCATTGCCCGCCGAGGCGATCAGCGTGTCATTGCCAGACAGGCCGTGCAACCTGTCAGCCCCAAGGCCGCCCGTCAGCCGATCTGCCGCCGCGCCCCCGGTCATGGTCACACCGCGCGGTTCGAAGCCCACAATATAGCTGCCGGTCGAATTGCCAAATCCACCCGCCGACAGGAAAAGATGCGTGGTCTGATTGGCGACGAAATGCAGTCGCGCATTGCTGCCCGGACCGCTGTCATCATCCAAGCCAATCATCTGCCCATTGGCATCATGCAGTCGCAAGACGGTATTCAAAGAGGATCCAGCCCCGGCATTGACAGAAACGGTATAACTTTGGCCTGCCTGCACCTCGATGCGGAACCAATCCAAGTCGCGGGGCAGGGCGATGGCCCCGCTGCCGGGAGTGTTCAACGCCAGATGCGCCGTAGTCCCGGTGTTGGCGGCAAAGTCGCTTGCCGCACCGGCCGTCACGGTGCTGCCCGCCCCAAGTGTGGCGACGCCATCATACCCAACAAAGCGCAGCTCATGTGCAAGCAGGCTGTGGGCGCTGCTGGGGGCCGCATTGGCCACAAGGCCCGCCTGCCACTGGACCGTCGTCGTGCCAAACTGCACATGCAAATGGGTGCCGCTGCGCGCGCCGGTGTTGCCGACCTGTCCCAGAACATGCCCTTCTTCCACCACCGAGCCGATGGTCAACGGCACTGACCCTTGGCGCAGATGAAAATACGACGAGTAAAACACCCGGCCATTGATGACATGCTCCAGCGTGACGAAGTTCCCGATGTTTGATGCGCCAAGGGATGGGTCCCCGGCATAAGACGTCGGCCCACCGTCCACCACGCTCTCGCGCATCGCCACCACCCGGCCCGCCGCGACTGCAAGCACCTGTTGGCCAAAATCAAGGTCGAAGTCATAGGCGAAATGGGTGGCACCGGCGTGGCTAAAGCCGTTGCCAACGCCTTGCGTCACCAAAGTGGCCCCGGCAAATGGCAGTCGGATCAGAGTTTTCACCATCTTAAACTCCTAAAGCTATGCCCAATATCGCCCCGCCTTCCGTAGGGCCCGGACCAGCTGTCGCATGAAGGCTGGGCCAGATTTGGGCGAAAGCGGGGCTGTCAGGCAATATCAGCGCTGTGATAGGTGCTTGCCGTGCCGTAGCAGCTCTGCTAATTCGCTGCGCGGGGGCGGTTAGCTCAGTTGGTAGAGCGTCTCGTTTACACCGAGAATGTCGGGGGTTCGAGTCCCTCACCGCCCACCATCCCCCTTTGCACAATCTCTGCGCGCCAATGTTGATGGGCCGTTGGTCCCGATTGGCCTATATCTGTCCAAAGCCAAGGAGCGCGCCAATGAGTTGGAATCCCATTCTTGACCCCTCCATCCCGATCGGGGACGCGGTGGATGCGATCCAGACGGTCATTGTCCCGCGTGCCCGTGATCTGGGCGGGTTCGAGGTACGTCGGGCGCTGCCCTCTGCGGGCAGGCAAATGGTGGGGCCGTTCATTTTCTTTGACCAGATGGGCCCTGCGGAGTTCCTCACCGGGCAGGGCATCGACGTGCGCCCCCATCCCCATATCGGGTTGGCCACGGTGACTTATCTTCTCAAAGGCCGCATGCATCACCGAGACAGCCTTGGCACCGATCAATGGATCACGCCCGGTGAGGTCAACTTGATGACGGCTGGGCACGGCATCACCCATTCCGAGCGCACCGATGGTCCGATGCGTGCCGCACCGCACGCGATGTTTGGCCTGCAAACCTGGCTTGCGCTGCCCTTGGCAGAAGAGGACAGCGCGCCTGCCTTTTACAACGCGCCCGAATCTGCACTGCCCGTGTTGGAGGGTGAGGGCAAGACCGTGCGGTTGATCCTGGGTCAGGCTTGGGGCGCGCGCGCGCCGGTGCCAACCATGTCGGAAACCTTCTATGCCGACGCCACGCTTGCCCCACAGGCTGCCATACCCTTGCCTGACAATCATGAGGACCGCGGGGTTTATGTGCTGGTGGGTTCAGTGATCTCTGGTGGGGTGGAACATGAGGCGGGCCGCATGCTGGTGTTTCGCCCCGGCGATGCGTTGTCGTTGCGCGCGGGCGACCAAGGGGCGCGGTTGATGCTTCTGGGCGGGGCCACGATGGAAGGGTCGCGCCACATCTGGTGGAACTTTGTCGCCTCGTCAAAAGAGCGGATTGAGGCCGCCAAGGAAGCGTGGCGCGCGGGCGATTGGGCGCATGGGCGCTTTCAGTTGCCGCCAGGTGATGACGCGGAATTCACCCCCGCACCGGAACGCTGATTTTTCGCGGCTTTCCCGCTTGACGCCGCCGCGGGCGTTCCGTAATACCCAGCCCACGCCGGGGCTGACCCGGGGTAGATGATGCGCGGTGGTAGCTCAGTTGGTTAGAGTACCGGCCTGTCACGCCGGGGGTCGCGGGTTCGAGCCCCGTCCACCGCGCCAGTCATCCCCAGTCAGCCTTTGCCAAGAAAATGCGCGGTGGTAGCTCAGTTGGTTAGAGTACCGGCCTGTCACGCCGGGGGTCGCGGGTTCGAGCCCCGTCCACCGCGCCAGTTTTCCGAAAACAACCCCGCCTCGCGCGGGGTTTTTTGTTTTTTGGCGCTGGGTGGTGGGGCAGGGGTTTAACATATCATATACAGTATTTAGAATATGTATAGTGAAACCGGAAGGAACTGTGATGGCGATTCTAGACCAAATCCCCCTGAGCCTGCTCGTCCTGGCCTGCTTGACGTTGGGGTTGGCCCCATTCTTTCCCGAACCGCATATCTGGGAAAAGCTGAAAATGCTGGTTGCAGGGGATTTGGTGAAACCGATTGATATATTTGATCTGCTGATGCACGGCGCACCATTTGCGGTGCTGGCGCTGAAGGTTTGGCGCATGTCGCGCGGCTAGCGCCTTGTCGACTTCGCCGCGCGTGGTAAGCGTGCGACGAGAAGACGAAGCCGTCCGAGGAGGGCGTGTTACAACGTCATGCGATAGCGGACATGCCCATCATCGGCGGTAAAGCTATCATAAAGCTTGCGCGCGGCCGCATTGGTGGCATCGGTGTTCCAATACAGCCGCTTCCAGCCCTGTGACCGGGCATAATCGGCCAGATCCTGCAACAGCGCACGTCCCACGCCCTTGCTGCGCGCCATAGGGGCCACAAAGAGATCTTCCAGATAGCAATCATCCCCCATCACCCAGGTAGAGGGGTGGTGCTGATGGATTGCAAAGCCCAAGGCAACATCGCCCTCACAGGCCAGCCGCACCTTCAATGGGCTTTGAGCGCTCATCAGCCTTTTCCACGTGAAATCCGTGATTTCTGGGGCAAGGCTCATATCATAATAGTCCAAAAACCCAGACCAAAGCTGGCGCCAGGCAGCCTCATCTCCAGCCTCCGCCCAGCGGATGATCATGCCAGTTTCTCCAACAGACGCGCCCAAGACCGGATGCCCTTGTGAAAGCACTCAAGGTCATATTTCTCATTCGGGGAATGGATCTGGTCATCATCGCGGCCAAAGCCCAAAAGCATCGCATCCATGCCAAGATAGGTCTTGAAATAGCCCGCAATCGGGATCGACCCGCCGCAGCCGACATAGGCCGCCGCGCGGCCCCATTCCTCAC
>JBILYK010000118.1:0-9140 GCA_044377735.1 Paracoccaceae bacterium
TCGGCATCGACGCCGCTCAGGCGGCTCAATCAGCGCGAAAATCACTGGAAACGGTGCCTGTCTGGCCCCATAGTGCCCTCAAGCGGCAATGTCGGCGCAGCCGAAGCCGTTGATCAGACCTTCCTTAGTAAGTCGCCGACAAATTGGTAATTTCTGTGGTGCTGCAAATTTCGCGTGCGGGTTACGGAATGATCCGGCTGTATTTCACACCCGCCAGCGACGCCCCGGCGATCAGCCCTTGCTGGCCAAAGATAAGCCCGACGACCGGATCCATCTCGGTGGTTTCCTTGCCGATCGAGGCGCCCTCCTTCGGGATGGCATAGCGGATGTCGGCCGAAGCCGCCCAGCCGTTGGCGCGGCGGAAGTCTTGCAGGGCCGAATCGGTCATGAAGAACAGCGCATGGGCATATTGCTGCGCGCCGATCTGCAAGCCGATTGAGGCGCGCGTTGCGGCATAGTAATCCACCGTTGCTCCGCCGACCTGCAATGCCCCACGGCCGTAGCTGCCGCCGATGCCAAAACCGGCTTCGGTGACCAGCGGCATATAAAGGACGCCAAGCGCCTTTTGCTCAAGATCGCGGGTGCCGGGATAGGTTTGGAACAGGTAGGACTTCGTGGCCTGAACCCGGGCATCAATTTGCGAAGCCCCGTTTGAGCCTACGCCATTGCCCAAGATCGCCCCGTTGCAAGCCGCCAGAACGCTGGCGCCGCCGAGGGCCAATACTGCGCGTCGTGAAATCTGGGTCATGTTTTGTGCTCCGCCTCGTTTTTCGGGGTGTTTCCCCCGTTGTCATGCAGCTTAACGGGCAAAACCCGCCCTGTCACCAGCACAGTTGGGCACCTGCGGCTTCCCGCTGGCGCCCTTACAAGCCCGCGCGGATCAGCTTTGCGACCCGGGGGGCAAAATAGGTCAATACGCCATCACAACCGGCGCGCTTGAAGGCCATCAAGCTTTCCACCATGGCTTTGTCGCCATCGATCCAGCCGTTCTGCGCCGCGGCCATGATCATCGCATATTCGCCTGACACCTGATAGGCAAAAGTCGGCGCGCCAAAGGCGTCTTTCACGCGGCGGCAGATGTCGAGATAGGGCATGCCGGGCTTGACCATCACCATATCCGCCCCCTCGCGCAGATCACGCTCGACCAGCCGCAGCGCCTCATCGCTGTTGGCGGGGTTCATCTGATAGGTTTTCTTGTCGCCCTTCAGCGCGCCTGATGCCCCCACCGCATCGCGGAACGGACCATAAAAGGCGCTGGCATATTTCGCGGCGTAAGACAGGATCGCGACACCCTGATGCCCCGCGCCCTCCAGCGCGCTGCGCATCGCGCCGATCCGGCCATCCATCATGTCTGACGGGCCCAGAATGTCGGCCCCCGCTTCGGCCTGCACCAAGGCCATTTTGACCAATGCCTCAACCGTCTCATCGTTCAGGATGACACCATCCACCACCAGCCCGTCATGGCCCAGCGCATTATAGGGATCAAGCGCCACATCGGTCATCACGGCAATGTCGGGCACCGCCGCCTTGATCGCACGAATCGCGCGATTTGTCAGGTTCTCGGGGTTCCACGCCTCTTCGCAGCCCACAGTCTTGACCGAGGGGTTGGTATAGGGAAAGAGGCAGATCGCCGGAATACCCAAGGCTGCCGCCTCTTCAGCCGCCTTGACCACCAGATCAAGACTTAACCGTTCGACACCCGGCATCGAGCCGATGGGTTGGCGCGTGTTCACCCCGTCACACAAAAACACCGGCCAGATCAGGTCACCCAGAGAAAGGCTGTTTTCCTGCACCATAGCACGTAGTGCAGGGCTGCGCTTTAGTCGGCGAAAGCGGTGGCTGGGCGAGGCGACTGGCGTCATGGTGGTCTCGTTCGGCTGGGGCAGGGTTGCGGGCGGAAAGGGCTTGCGATTGCCCCTCTTGCCTGCCATGGAAATGCCAGCGCCTCAAGGCGAGATTTCAACGCGGTTTGCAGACGGACAGATCTTCGGTGGACTGGTACAACGTCATTTTCGAACTGATCGACATGCGGTCGTTTTCGAACCTGTGGTACTGGATTGTGCTGGCGGTCCTGTGGTCGACGGCCAGCCAGTGGGTTTTGGGCGTGCCGTTTGACATGATAAGCCGGGCCAAACGCCAAGGTGGCGCGGCCCAGGATGATCTGGAAACCATGGTGCGCATCAATACGGGACGGATGCTTTATATCGCGCGCTCGACCGGGCCTTGGTTGGTGGCCTTTTGGGCGTTCATGCTGACGATGCTGGTCTTGCTGGCCTTTGCCTATGATGTCGAATTCGCCCAAGCGGTCCTTTTTCTTTATGCGCCGTTATCGCTTTTGATGTTTCTATCGCTTCGCACAGCCTTGATGATTGAGGCAGGCGAAGGGCAAGGTGACGCCTTGCACCACCGCTTGCGCCGCCACCGGCTTTTAACCCAGCTCCTTGGGATGATCGCAATCTTTGTGACCTCGTTGTTTGGTATGTATCAAAACATGCAAATTGGCATTCTGGGGTAAGTGATGGTGGCGTCGCGGATCACTCTTGGCGGCGCGCCCGAGGGCTTTGACGCACGCCTTCTTGCCCGCGAAGCTGAACGCGGCGCAGCAGTTGTGCATGTCGCGCGTGATGACAAGCGGATGGAGGCCATGCGGGCCGCCCTTGGCGTTATGGCGCCCGGGCTTGTGGTGCTGGACTTTCCCGCCTGGGACTGTCTGCCCTATGACCGCATCTCGCCCAATCCTGAAATCGTGGCGCGGCGCATCGCAACGCTGGCCACGCTGTCGCACGGCCTGTCTGGCCCCTTTGTGCTTTTGACCACGATGACGGCGGCCACTCAACGGCTTCCAGCGCGTGACGTGATCCGGGCTGCGTCGTTTTCGGCGCGCGTGGGCACGCGCGTGGATGAGGGGCACCTGAAATCTTTCCTTGCGCGCATGGGATTTTCACCAGTCTCTACCGTGGCTGAGCCCGGCGATTACGCCATTCGCGGCGGGATCGTTGACATCTGGCCGCCGGGCAATTCTGGCCCTGTACGGCTGGATTTCTTTGGCGACTTGTTGGACGGTTTGCGCCGCTTTGACCCGGTCAGCCAGCGCACCACCGAAAAGCTGGACGCGATCGATCTGGCCCCGATGTCCGAGGTCATTCTGGACGATGGCTCGATCACGCGGTTTCGCCAGAACTACCGGGTGGAGTTTGGCGCGGCGGGTTCCGATGACCCGCTTTATGAGGCGGTGAGTGCCGGGCGCAAGCATGCAGGGATGGAGCATTGGCTGCCGTTTTTCCATGAGCGGCTGGAGACACTGTTTGATTATCTACCCGATGCCTCGGTCATGCTGGACGATCAGGTTACCCCAATGCGCGTGGCCCGCTGGGAGGGGATAGACGATCAGTTTGACGCCCGCCGCGACGCCATGGCGCAAAAGGGGCGGATGGACACGGTCTATAAGCCCATCGCGCCGGGGCTTTTGTACATGGACGATGCCGCTTGGGACGCGGCAGTGGCCGACCACCGGGTGATTCAGCTATCCCCTTTGGCGCAATCGCCCGGGCCGGGGGTTTTGGATGCGCGTGCGCGCATTGGGCGCAGCTTTGCACCTGAGCGCCTGCAGGAAAGTGTAAGCCTTTTCGGTGCCTTGGCCGATCATGTGAAGGCATTGCTTCAAGAGGGGCAGTTGGTGATCGCCTCATGGTCCGAAGGCGCGCGGGAACGTTTGGCTGGGCTTTTGACCGATCAGGGCGTCGAAGGCGCAGTTTTGGCCAAGGATTTCCGAGAGGTGGCTGACGGCAAAGGCAGGCTATACCTGATGGTTTGGGCCTTGGAAGCGGGATTCACTGCGCCGGGGCTTGCGGTGATTTCCGAACAAGACGTGCTGGGGGACCGGCTGGCAGTCAAGCCCAAGCGCAAGCGCAAGGCGGAAAACTTCCTGCGCGACGCAGAAAGCCTCAGCCCCGGTGATCTGGTGGTGCATGTTGAACATGGGGTCGGGCGCTATCTGGGGTTGGAGACGATCACGGCTTTGGGCGCACCGCATGCCTGTGTTAGCCTTGAGTATGCCGAAGGGGCAAAGCTTTACCTGCCCGTTGAAAACATTGAACTTCTTAGCCGCTACGGCCATGAAGAAGGTCTGTTGGACCGCCTGGGCGGCGGCGCATGGCAAGCCAAGAAGGCCAAGCTGAAAGAGCGCATCAAGGAAATCGCCGACCGGCTGATGCGCATCGCGGCGGAACGCGCCTTGCGGCACGCGCCGATCTTGGAGGCACCGCATGCCTTGTGGGAGGCCTTTGCAGCGCGCTTTCCCTATCAGGAAACCGATGACCAGCTGACGGCCATTGCCGATGTCGTGGCAGACCTTGAAAAGGGCAGCCCGATGGACCGTTTGGTCGTGGGTGATGTCGGATTTGGCAAGACCGAGGTTGCGATGCGCGCGGCCTTTGTGGCGGCCTTGTCGGGTATGCAGGTGGCGTTGATCTGCCCAACCACTCTGCTGGCTCGCCAACACTATCGCAGCTTTGCCGAACGCTTCCGGGGTTTTCCGATTTCTGCGCGGCCGCTGTCCCGTTTTGTCAGCGCCAAAGAGGCGAACCTGACGCGCGAGATGATGACGGCAGGGACGGTGGATATCGTCGTGGGCACCCACGCTCTGCTGGCCAAGGGCGTGAAGTTCAAGAACCTTGGCCTTCTCGTCATTGACGAAGAACAACACTTTGGTGTGACCCACAAGGAGCGTCTGAAAGAGCTGCGGTCAGACATCCACGTGCTGACGCTGACCGCGACGCCCATTCCGCGCACGCTGCAACTGTCGCTGACCGGTGTGCGCGATCTGTCGATCATTGCGACCCCGCCGGTCGACCGTCTGGCGATCCGCACCTATGTTTCGGAATTTGACAGCGTGACCCTGCGCGAAGCGCTCTTGCGCGAACATTACCGGGGTGGGCAGAGTTTCTGGGTCGTGCCGCGGATTTCCGATCTGCCCGAAATTGAGGATTGGCTGAAAACCAATGTGCCCGAGGTGAGTTTCATCACCGCACATGGCCAATTGGCCGCCGGCGATCTGGATGATCGGATGAACCAGTTCTACGATGGCAAGTATGGCGTGCTTTTGGCCACGACCATTGTGGAATCGGGGCTGGATATTCCAACCGCCAACACCATGATTGTGCATCGGGCCGATATGTTTGGCCTTGGACAACTGTACCAAATCCGGGGGCGGGTTGGCCGCGCCAAGACGCGAGCCTATTGTTATCTCACAACAAAACCACGCAGCCCGCTGACGCCGCAGGCGATGAAGCGGCTGAAGCTTTTGGCCAGTCTCGACAGTCTGGGTGCGGGGTTCAACTTGGCCTCGCATGATCTTGATCTGCGCGGGGCGGGGAACCTTTTGGGCGAAGAGCAGTCCGGCCATATCAAGGAAGTTGGCTACGAGCTTTATCAGCAGATGCTGGAAGAGACGATCGCAAAGATCAAATCGGGCGAGTTGCAAGGGTTGGCGCAGGTCGATGACGGCTGGTCACCGCAGATAAATCTCGGTGTGCCGGTGATGATCCCTGATGCCTATATTCCTGATTTGGATATTCGATTGGGCCTGTATCGCAGGCTGTCCAGCCTTGCCACCAAAGTCGAGCTTGAGGGCTTTGCAGCCGAGTTGATTGATCGCTTTGGCGCGATCCCGAAAGAGGTCAACACGTTGATGCTGATCGTGCGGATCAAGGCGATGTGCAAACGCGCCGGGATTTCGCGGATTGATGCGGGGCCAAAGGGTGCAACCTTGCAGTTCCACAACGACAAATTCGCCAATCCGGCGGGGCTGGTCGAGTTCCTGCGCGATCAAGGGCCAGCGGCCAAGGTTCAGGGCAACAAAGTGGTCTTGATGGGCGAGATGAAGTCAGAGAGCGACCGCATCAAGGGCGCCTTTGCGATTGCCAAAGCGCTGGCCGAAAAGGTGGTTCAAGCCAAGAAGGCCTGAACCGACAGGCGCTTAGCCGCGTTGGCCTGCCACAATCTGGCGCAGGCCGTCCAAGGGCACATAGCCGCGCACCATGGTCTGGTCGATCACAAAGGTCGGCGTGCCCTGAATTTCCATGGTGGTCGCCAGCGCGTGATTTGCCTCGATCACCGACATCACCTCGGTGGTAGACATGCGCTGCAGGATCGGGGCGGGGTCAAGGCCCAGATCAGTTGCCAACCGGCTGAGCGTGGCTTCATCCGGGCTGCCGCGCAGCGCAATCAGCGCGTCATGCGCCTGTTTATAGACCTCGGATCCGTGCAGTTGCAAAACCGAGATGGCAAACTGCGAGGATTTCAGCGACTCTTCCCCCAGAATGGGGAATTCCTTCAGCACAAAGCGGATCTTGCCGTCGGACTTCACCAACTCGGCCACCTCATCATGGGCCTTTTTGCAATAGCCGCAGCGATAGTCGACAAATTCGACAAGCGTGATGTCGCCTTCGGGGTTGCCGCCCACCCATGAGGCAGGATCGTTAAAGATCGCGTCCTTGTAGGTTGCCAACATCTCAAGGTCACGGTTGGCCGCTGCAGTCTCGTCCCGGCTTTGCAGGACATCCATCACCTCGACCAAAACCTCCGGGTTTTCCAGCAGATAGCTGCGTATCTCTTCGCGGAAGGCGGTGCGCTCGGCATCGGTCATCTCGCCCAGACCCCCGGCGAGTGCGGTGGTGCCCAAAAGGCAGGCAGAAAGGACAAGGACAAAACGGCGCATCAGGCTTCCTTTGATCTGGGGACGGCGGGCTTGACCATCTGGCCCGGCATAGGGTCTATGGCCAGAGAGCTTAAGGGGCAGCGGATGCAAAGATCAAGACGCGGGCAGGTCGATCCCTTTATTGTGATGGATGTGATGGAGGAGGCGCGCGCGCTCGAGGCGGCGGGTCGTCACATTATTCATATGGAAGTGGGCCAGCCCGGCACGCCTGCGCCCTTGGCCGCCCGGGCAGCCGTGGCGGCGGCGCTGGAGCAGCCTTTGGGCTATACTGTGGCTTTGGGTCTGCCCGAGCTGCGCCGGGGGATCGCGGGGCTTTACAAGCGCTGGTATGGCGTGGATCTGAACCCCGACCGCGTGATCGTGACGGCGGGGTCCTCCTCGGCCTTTCTTTTGGCCTTTTCGGCGCTGTTTGACGCGGGCGACCGCGTGGGTTTGGGCGAACCCGGCTATCCGAGCTACCGCCAGATCCTGCGGGCGCTGAGCCTGACGCCCGTGGGTATTCCAACGCGGGAGGAGAACCGGTTACAGCCGGTTCCAGCCGATCTGGAAGGGGTTGATCTGCAGGGATTGATCGTTGCCTCGCCCGGCAATCCGTCGGGCACCATGCTGTCGCGGGAGGCGCTGAGGGCGCTGATGGATCATGCGGCTGGGCGTGAAATTTCGTTTGTGTCGGACGAGATTTACCACGGGCTGCATTACGGCGACCGTGCGGTGTCGGCGCTTGAGATCAGCGACGAGGCCTATGTCATCAACAGTTTTTCCAAGTATTTCAGCATGACCGGCTGGCGGCTGGGTTGGATGGTGGTGCCGCAGGACCACATCCGCACCTGCGAGCGCTTGGCGCAGAACATGTTCATCTGCCCACCCCATGTCAGCCAGGTCGCGGCGCTTGCCGCCTTGGACTGCATCGACGAGTTGGAGGCCAATCGCGCTGTTTATGCCGAGAACCGCCGGTTGATGCTGGAGGGGCTGCCGAAAGCAGGCTTCCACCGCATCGCGCCGCCGGATGGGGCATTCTACATCTATGCTGATGTGTCGGACCTGACCTCAGACAGTTTGCAGCTCGCCCGCGACATCCTGCACGGGGCAGGGGTTGCGGTCACGCCGGGGCTGGATTTTGACCCGGTGCGCGGCCGGACCACGCTGCGGTTTTCCTATGCGCGGGCCACGTCAGATATTGCCGAGGGGCTGGCGCGTCTGCGACAGTTCATGACAGCTCGGTGATTTGCCGATGGGTCGGTTTTTGAGTATTTTTGCCAAGATGAAATGGCTGGTCGCGATTTTGATGGTGGCACTGTGCCTGCCCGTTGCGGCGCGGGCGCAGGATTTGTCGGCGTTGGCCCGGATGGACCCGGCAGAGTCTTATGTCCGCGATGTCGGGCAGGGCGTGGAGATCCTTTTTTCACTGTCGCAGCCGGTGCCGTGGCGCGTGCGGTTTCGTGCGGACCCGCCGCGCATGGTTTTGGATGTGCGCGAGGTTGACTGGGCCGGGGTGGAGACGGTTCTGGAACCTTCGGCGCATGTGACGGGTCTGCGTGCGGGGGTGTTCCGGCCGGGCTGGTCGCGGCTGGTGATGGATCTGTCGGGGCCGATGGCGCTGTCGTTGGCCGAGATGTCGACGCAGAACGACACCAAGCTTGCGCTGCGGTTGGACCCGACCAGTGCCGAGGCATTTGCCGCCGCGGCAGCACAACCTGAACTGCCGGGCTGGGGGATGCCGAATGTCACCGATCTGCCCAAGCCACCCGCGCGCATCCCGGGGCGCTGGATTGTGGTTCTGGACCCGGGCCACGGCGGGATTGATCCTGGGGCGGAGCGCGGCGGGCAGACCGAGGCCGAGTTGGTTTTGCGGTTCGGGCGCGAATTCAAGGAGTTGCTGCTTCGTGATGGCCGCTTTCAGGTTGTCATGACCCGCGACAGTGACCACTTCGTGCCTTTGGAGACGCGGATTTCCATCGCGCGGGCGGCTGAGGCGGATCTTTTCTTGTCGTTGCACGCCGATGCGCTGAGCGAGGGCGAAGCGGTGGGCGTCACTCTTTATTCTCTCTCCGATGAGGCGAGCGATTCTGCTTCGGCGGCGCTGGCAGAGCGGCATGAACTTGATGATCTTTTGGCTGGGGTGGACCTGACAGCACAAGATGACATGGTGGCTTCGGTCTTGATGAACATGGCGCGGACCGAGACGATGCCCCGGATTGAGCGGCTGGCAGAAGCCTTGGAAATGGCTATCACGGGTGCGGGGGTGAAGATGCACCGCAGGGCGCATCAGAAGGCCGGGTTTTCGGTGCTGAAATCGCCCGATATCCCGTCGCTTCTGATTGAGTTGGGGTTCATGTCTTCGGCTGCGGATCTTGAGCGGCTGAATGATCCGGACTGGCGCGCCAGTATGGCCGAGGCGCTGCGCCAAGGTATTGCGACCTGG